>DOJM01000457.1:406-4441 GCA_003529225.1 Paenibacillus sp. | reverse complement strand
CGTCGGCTTTCACCGCGGAGTCTGTTGTCATCGATACGACATTGGTTAGTCCAGGAATCTGAATCGGCTGTAAAGTTTCACCCTGGTCTGTGTAATTATTCCATAACCAAACGGTACCATCCCATCTCAAAGCTGCTCCACTCCACCCATCAGTATCAACAGCTCTATACTCCCCGCCGCCTTTAAGTAGGGTAGGCTTTAGAACCGCATCCTTTTTAATACCTCTAGTTTTAGATGAGCCCCACACCCACACCTCTCCGCCGTTCCCAAGTGCCACTGAGTTATTCGATCCTGCAGCTATAGCTAAAATAGAGGGTAGTCCTTTCACTTGCATCGGTGTTAGCCCGTTTTTCCCCGTGTTGTCACCAAGTTGCCCTTGCTCATTACCTCCCCACGCCCAGACCGTTCCGTCTTTTCGAAGCGCTAAACTATGTGTGTCTCCTGCCGAAACAGAAATCACTTCCGTTAGCCCCTTCACTTGAACCGGCTCTACAAGGACTGTCGAGGACTGCGCTCCAGTGCCAAGTTGTCCATGTTCGTTCCCCCCTACTGCCCACACTGTTCCATCGTCTTTCAACATCAAATTATGACGGTAGCCACCTGAAACTTGCTTAACATGATCAATGCGCATTTTGACTGGAGTATACGCTGGCGTGGTTGCCCCATTACCAATAGAGCCGTATCCACCACCCCAAGCCCAGGCTGTTCCATCTGGAGTGATGGCATAAGCACTTCTATCCCCCGCATCCAGCCCTGTGATGCCAGACAATAACTTCTTTTCATCCGGGAAATTCACAACACTTTCCGCTCTTACGAATAATGGTGAGACTGTAGCTAGGATAATAGCTGCTCCAACAACTGCACTACCTATCCGTCTTATCTGAATTTTAATGCTTGAAATTTGTCTTCCCACTTATAATCACTCCTTTGGCATTAGAGGAGTCAAACAATTGATCAGCACCAACTGGACCTCCGCTGTATTCACTCTCCTTATATAGACTGTGGAATATTATGTGAAGTTGCGAGAAACTGTAATTTTTTAAATCAATTTATACGCCTATAACCTGTAGTTTAGGATTGAAGCTGATTTTTCCTGGTTATGTGGCTTAAATCGCTTGTTGCTGCGCTCTAGGTCTCTCGTCCGTCTTTTGACACACGAAAACTTCAAGAGCATAATAGGCATCGGCATATTGCAACGGATTCCCATAACATACAGGGTTAAGCAAGNNAGAAAGCACGTACTCCTTGCTTGATCCTTACTATTTGTTCATTTTTGTGGATATTGTAGTCTTCATGTTCTTTATGTTCCGTCCCAAATATATTGCGATCTGGAAAGAAAGAGGCATGAACCGGCGTATGAACCGAACTGCCTTGCTTGGGATCATTAGCGTTTCTCTGGCGATTTGTGTCTTTAATGTATGGCCGAATCACGCCAGTATGAACGAGAATAAAAAAGCGGAGAGTATGGGGATTCTCAATTACGAGGTATATACCATTTTTGCTGACACCAGAGAAAAGCAAGAAATGATCGACAGCAAAGAAATTACGCAGCAGTCAGTGAACGATACAAAAGGGATTACGGAGCCCGTCTCTCCGAAGTATTGGGCAGCCGCCCAAGGTAAGAATCTGATTGTAGTACAAATGGAATCTTTTCAGAATTTCCTGCTTGGCTTAAGCATTGATGGACAGGAAGTGACTCCAAATCTAAATAAACTTATGGCAAGCGAACATTATTTCAAAAACTTCTATACGAATGCGGGGCAAGGCACAACATCCGATGCAGAATTTGTAGTGAATACCTCACTATATGTTCCTCATCATGAAGTAGCCACTTCCTCCAACTATATGACTAAGGAACTTCCCAGCCTGCCCAAGCTGATGAAAGCTAATGGATACAACACAGCCACCTTTCACACCAACAGCGTAGAATTCTGGAACCGCAAAACCTTATATAAGGTGCTAGGCTTTGATAAATATTACGATCAGTCCTTCTATGGAGATGATGATCATATCGCATTTGGATCCTCCGATGAGGTACTATTTGCCAAGACGGTTCCTGAATTAATCAAAATGGATGCTAAAGACGACCCTTTTTATGCGATGGTCATGTCTATGAGTGCTCATCACCCATATAAAATGCCAGAATCAAAACATAAGATGACGCTGCCTAAACGGTACGAAGGAACCTTGGTCGGCAACTATATTTTAGCCCAAAATTATGCGGATTACGCCATGGGGCAATTTCTAGATCAACTGAAATCCAGCGGGTTATGGGAAAATAGCGTTATTGTCTTTTACGGAGATCATCAAGGTGTATCCCTATATTCCCTTAACGGCAATGAGAAATCTTTAATGGAGGAAATGGTTGGGCACGAGTATGGATATACCGATATGTTCAACGTTCCTTTCATTGTTCATGCCCCAGGCATAGATCAACCTGCTGTGTACACTCAAACCGGCGGTCAGATTGATATTTTACCAACAGTAGCTAATCTGTTAGGAATTTCTATGAAGGATCAGCTACACTTCGGAGAAGATCTGATGAATCAACAGAACAATCTGCTNNCTGTTAGACATTTTCTTCCTACTGGTTCTTTTATTAATGACACAAGCTTGTACTTGACTGGAGTCGATTACGATGATGGAAATAACTATAACCTAATCGACGGATCTGAAACTGAGGGCGGTTCGACACAAGCGCAATTTGATGCCGTTCAGCGGCTCCTGAATATGTCTAATAGTTATATTCTGCAACGGCCGGATTTATCTTCTACGGATGATGGCGAACAGAGCAAATAATTGATATTTAAAAAAAGAATGCCCTTCAGCCATTGGCCGAGGGGCATTCTTGCGTTTATTAAAATAATTAAACCGTTGTTGCAGGCACACTCTCAAGAATTGCCTCTTGCTCTACAGGTGCGTTATCCAGCATATACACACGAGATTCGTAAGGGCGTAATGCCACTGTCTCGATCTTCTCGGCAGGGTCAACTTCATAGTTATTCAACAGCAACTCACTGGAGTCAAATTCCAAGTCAAACGGAAGGTCAAACAGCGCTTCTTCTGAAGTCAGGTTTGACATGACCAGCAATTTCTCATTGCCAAGTGTACGAGTATAAGCGTAGATTCGTTCATCTTCAGGCAGGATCAAATCATAGGTTCCATAAACAGTAATAGGATTAGCAGCCCGAAGTGCGATAAGCTTTTTATAATGATGATAGATGGAATCAGGGTCCTGCTTCGCACGCTCCACATTGATCTCCGTGAAATTAGGATTGACCTTCATCCAAGGCTTGCCGCTACTGAAACCAGCATTCTCAGAGTCATCCCATTGCATTGGCGTTCTGGAATTGTCGCGACCGTTCTTCCAGATAACCTCCATGACTTCTTCATGTGATTTTCCGGCTTCTGTCTCCAAACGATACAGGTTCTTCATCGCCACATCATCATAATCATCCATCGAATCAAATCGTACATTAGTCATCCCAATTTCTTGACCTTGATAAATAAACGGTGTGCCTTGCATTAGGAAATACATCGTAGCCAGCGATTTGGCCGATGTCTTCCAATACTCGCCATCATTTCCCCAAGTGGAAACTGAACGTNNGTTGGTCGTGATTCTCGATAAATAATGCGTTCCAGCCTCTACCCTCAAGACCTTTTTGCCAACGGGAGAGTGCAGACTTCAGTTGCAGAACATCCAAGCCACCCGTAACACTCTTATTCCAAAGGGCTAAATGCTCAAACTGGAAAATCATATTGAATTTACCCTGCTCCTCACCTACCCACATATCTGCTTGATCGACACTAACACCACTAGCTTCACCAACAGTCATGATGTCATAACGATCAAATGTTTCCTCTTTCAACTCCTGTAGAAAATCGTGAATTCCTTCCCGATTCATATGTCCCGCACCGGACGAAACAAACGGAAGATGATCTGGATTTGGCAGATCAGGAAGACCTGGGATTTTCTTAATATGTGAAATAGCATCCACTCGGAATCCGTCGATCCCTTTATCCAGCCACCAATTG
>DOJM01000457.1:0-313 GCA_003529225.1 Paenibacillus sp. | reverse complement strand
TCTCCCAGTTATTCGGTTCCTTTCCGTCCTTAGGATCTCTCCAAATATGGTAGTCACGTTTCGCGTTATCCATGCTGGAACGTGCTTCAACAAACCAAGGATGTTCGTCCGAAGTATGGTTAATCACAAGATCGAGAATCAGCTTCATGCCCCGTGTATGAACCTCGCTTAATAGCTGATCGAAATCGGCCATACTGCCGAACTCCGCCATAATATCCTGGTAATCTGAAATATCATATCCATTATCATCGTTCGGGGATTTATAAATAGGACATATCCAAATGACATTGATGCCAAGGTCCTGTAAATAATC
>DOJM01000231.1:13078-15889 GCA_003529225.1 Paenibacillus sp. | reverse complement strand
CGCTTCCGCTCTCGTCACCGAATCATTTGGAGCAAATCGGTCATTTCCTTTGCCTTGGATCAGACCTGCCTCATATGCCGCTGCTGCATAATCTTTTCCCCAGGCAGGAATTTGATCAGCATCAGCAAAAGGCAAGGTTGCCTTCGTACCGCTTTTCAAATCGAGCGCACGTGCAACCATCGCTACAAATTCAATCCGGGTCACCTTACCGTCAGGACGGAAAGAATTATCCTCGTATCCCTTAATAAGTCCAGATTTGACTGCACTGGAGATGTAAGGTTTCGCCCATGACGGAATGCTTGATGCATCTTCAAACGGAAGAGATGTAGTGTCCGTATCCGAGAGTTTCAACGCACGGCCAAGCATAACCATCAGCTCACTACGTTTCACCACAGCATTCGGACGGAATGTTCCGTCCTCATAACCCTTGATAATTCCACGTTCTACTGCGGCTACAATAGAATCGAGTGCCCAGTGATTGGAGATGTCCGTAAACTTCGGCGGGTTAACCGAATTTCCGTTATTACCGTTGTTGTTATTGTTACCATTGTTACCGTTGTTGCCGTTGTTGCCATTGTTTTCGTTATTGCCCGAATCTTCATTTACCTTGATAACCGTTAAGACAAACGTCTTCTGAACCTGAACGCCGTCTTTTTCCAAAGTTGCTGTCAACGTCACTTGAGTTGAAACGGTTGGACGTTTCACCTTACCGGTATTCGAAATTATATTGCTCTCGCTTGAGGACCACGTGATTAAGCTACCGCGCTTTCCTTCCGCTCTCAACACCACGTTTTGGGTTACCGATTCACTGGAGTCGCCGGTAGCGAATCCAATGGCAAGATCTTCCCTATCAAGGTCGACGTCGGCAGGCTTAGGCAGATCACTTAAAGTAATAGCCACCGTTTTTGTAGTGAGCGGAACGGTAACGATGCCTTTGACATTGTCAACAACACCCTCGGAAGCCTTCAGAATGTTGTTAACCATACTAGGCAATTGAATGCTGATTTTTGCATTGCTCGTATCAGCCTTGGCCTGCTCCAGACTGGTCGTAAATGTAAACACAAGCTGGTTTGCTTTTCTAACTACATTGTATCCTACTCTTCCGCCTTGGAATGCAGGATAGTTCTGAACATCCGCTACTACATTGTTATTCTTATCAGCATCCGTAACCCACTCTTTAGGAATACCACGGCCCACAATAATTTCGTATTTTGTGTTCTGATCATAGATACGCTCAGTGATCAACGAGTCTACCAATACTTTCGAGTTAACTGCTTGCCCCCACATGTGCTGGGCCGATCCGCCCCCGCCAGGCGTATTACGAACACCAAGTTCATCATTGACTGCCGTCCAAGGGCTGGATTCAGCAGCAGGGTATGCAACACCTTCCCACCAACTGAATGGCCCACTCATTGAATTTTCAATCATGAACTCGTATGCTTTAATTCCCATGTCTCTGTATTTCTCGCCGCGAAGCGCGGAGCTTCCGTAACCGGCATTATAGGCGCTGGAGTAGAAGCCGTGAGGATAACCGCCAAAGTTATATATAGAATCGGTTGTCCCTTCATTCACACGTCTCTCCATACCATAGGTATATGTGTCATCTAGCATCGTCAGGTTGATATTGTCCTCTGGCTGGTTCGCACCATACAAATATCCATCCCACAGCCATCTTCCGAACAGGAACATGGAAGCCCAGTTGGCATCACGGGAGTCCTTCATCCGGTTCTCGTCATTACTTTGCACAACAGATGCAGGAATATAGTTTAGTGCTTTGTCGGTAATTGTTTTTTGCAATTTGGCCGTGAAAGCAGNNAGATCCTCGTATTGAGCGTTAGCCCACTCCGCTTCTGCTAGATAACTTGCCTCTCCTTTCACCTTATACAGCTCACGCGCAATATATTCATAAGACGCTAACCCTGTCAGTGCCGAATAATTGTCAATCGTCCAATAGCCCAATGAATCTATGGCTTTCGTTTCTTTCATAATTCGGCCATCTCCAGCACGGTCGCTTTCAATGCTTCTTGCTCCGAATTTTACCCGCTTATCGAAAACGGTACCCTCTGATCCGTCATCCGCTTTCATCTTTTCATCAAATAAGGATGTATCGCCGGTTTTGCTCAAATATACAGCATACGTCCACGGAAGCTTCCAGTTGGCATCCCAGAATAGGTTCGGGTCCACTTGACCGGTCTCGATGTTGATTCCTCCGGTAAGAGGTATACTCTTCAGGTACTCTTTTGCGTGTGCAAAGTCGCCGCTCTGAATCAATTGAACAACAATCCCGATGGTATCGTGAGAGTAAAGTCTGGCATAACCATTCTCGCCCACATGCAGGTAATTTCCGTCTTTAATGATCATGTTGTAAATGTAGCCTGCTTTAAAAGCATTGACAAGCTCTTTATTCGGCAGATCGATATCAACTATTGTGGACAGCCTGTTATTCCAGTAGGATTTCATCTCACTGTAGTTGCTATCAAACGTACCTAGTTTCGACACTTGCTCTCTCGTTAAGGATGTAAAGCTCGTTTTCCCCGCATCGAAATATTCATACTTATCCCCTTCAATGGCAAACTCNNTACAACCGGCAGCAGGCGCGTCACATCCGAATGATTGGTAACCGTCATTCTGGAATAGTTAATAACGTAGTCCTTACTTTCTACTGTCTTCTTGTTCCCAAACGATTCAATTTTATAGTCCATATTATCTTTGGTAAACTCATTTATGAAAACCGGCAGATAGCCTTCGGCATTATACCATTTGATACCCGACGTATTTGTCGCGCCGAACGTAACGATTTGTTTCGTTGCC
>DOJM01000231.1:12701-12922 GCA_003529225.1 Paenibacillus sp. | reverse complement strand
ACCCTCAAAACCAAAACCAGCCGTCATTTTAGGGTTCAATTCATACTGATATTTTACTTCCAGTTGCAATCCGTCCAAGGCATTTAGCACTTTTGAATATACCTTAATCCGTTCTTGCTCGGATGCGCCGGGATTCAAGGATTTTGCCTCCTGGATCGCTTGTTGTAAACCTTCTGCCGACTGGCTGGTGTAGCCAATCAGGGCCGCTTGGCTGACGGTCT
>DOJM01000231.1:5798-12580 GCA_003529225.1 Paenibacillus sp. | reverse complement strand
CAGAGCTTGCAGTGGGGCTCGATCCACGTTGCCTTCTTTCACAATTCTCATGATACCCGTGCCCAGACTCGCTTCAGATTTAAAGACACCTGACGTCGATTTGCCAAAGTACTCCTTTTGAGATTCAAAGTTTTTGGACATGATGACCCAGCGGTATTCTCCAGATCCCCGCTCTTGCTGAGTCAGAACGAGCGCATACCGCGTATCACCAAGGAGACTGTAGCTCAACTCCGCAGTAGTGAGTCCTCCGTCTACAATCCGGTTTTTGTCCACTGTCGTTTGGACCAGCGGATCTCCAGTCGGCAGCCCCTCACTGTTTACTGCATATAATTTGATAATCAAGTCGCTCACAGGCTCTTTATATCTTTTGACATTTACCTGCACATACTTCATATCAACAGCTTCCTTAGCTGTAAAGGTTTGATATCGGTCCTGTTGATCGGTTTTAGCTCCGAAAGTATACTCCTTGAACGCTTTATCCGTAAAATCGATGACAATGTTTGATTCTCTCTTCACCAGTCCAACCTGCGCGGCTACCAATGCATTGATAGCGCTATCAACTTCCGGCTGGGTTGCCTCTGTTCTATCAAGAACAAGCTTGGCAGCAGCCAGCGTATTCACAAGGACTTGCCACGTCTCATTTGTATAAAGACCTTGCGTCATATTGCTAACTCTGTTGTATTCATTTTGCAGCGCCAATTTATCCGCAAGTGCCTTACTGCTTAAAGCCAATCCGGAAAATGACATATTTCCGTTCTTCGCTACAACCTTTGCCAAACGCCCTTCAATTTTTAGCTTCGCATTAGCAGGTACGTTGACTTGATATTTATAGTTCTTGGAAACAGAATCGCCGTAGACGCTTCGGGTTACCGAAAGTACATCGTCAGTATAGATGTTGAGATCTACATCCGCTTGCCACAACCCAAGCCCAAATACGAGTGTGGAATCCTGCGGCTGTGCAGCTACTTCAATATCCCAGCCAACATTGTTATAGTTCCCTTTGTCTCGGCTGGACTTTGGATAAAATAGACCTGTCCCCGTGTCATTTAAACCATATTCAAATCCTGGCATACCATTGCTCCAGGTATAGGACATATAATCGGCATCACTGCCTCTGTTCAATTTGCCCTCGGTTGCGGTATCCCCATATACGCTGAAGGTAACCGAGTTTGGGCCTGCCTTCTGCATGCGTTGAAGTTGATTCAGGTTATCCGCTTTAAAATGCAGCCAGTCGATATCTCCTGTTTGTGTCAAATTCAGGGGGAATTCGCCATTGACCAAGCCTTCATTAATCTTGGGGGCGGATGCTGCCTGAATAGAGTACACAGGGCCGATAGAGGTGACGAACAAACACATGAGTACAATTTTTGAAATGATACTTTTGAGCGACCTTTTCATTTTTCCCTTTGACCTCCCTACATGATTGTGAAAAAAATGGCTGGACTTTGGTTATGGCAAAGTCCAACCGCTCGATAACTACTTTTCTCCGTATTTGCTTTGGAGATCATTCAGCAATTGTTCAACCGTCAAGCCGTCTTGCTTAAAGATGATTTCCTCTACGCCTTTAAGCAGATCAGCATGAAACGCTTTGGTTTGTTCAGGATAAGCAAAAGGCATGCCCACTTTTCCCATATTGTCGAATACCGCTTTCAATTCAGGATTCTTCTCCAAATATTTAGGAAGCAGAGAAGATACTGACGGTGAATATCCAACCGCCTCAATCGCATTCAATTGTGCTTCATCACGCAGCGCATACTTGATCACTTGCATAGCTTCTTCCTTATGCTTGCTGCCGTCCAGAATCGACAAGCCATGAGAGTAGGCACTTTGTGCTTCTACCGTACCTTTAGGCATCGGCAAAGCAATCAATCCCATGTCAGGGTTAGCTTCTTTCAAATGACCTACATACCATGGACCAGCCGTGGACATAGCTCCTTTTTCTTGACTGAATACTTCGCCATCCCATGGAGCCTCTACTTCGATCGGAGCAATAGCAACCTTATTTTTGAGGAAAAGGTCCACGAAGAACTGCACGCCAGCTACGTTTTCTTTAGAATTGATCGTTTTTCCGAAGCCCCAGTCTCCGCCGAAAGCGTGAACATATTGAGTGATGTGAAATGGATCGATACTGCCGATAATACCTTTCACACCATCCTTAGTCATGGCTTTGGCCAGCTCAACGACCTCATCCATCGTTTCCGGATATTTAGTAATTCCTGATTTTTCAAACATCTCTTTGTTAATCGCCAGCATAGAAGTAGAAGAATCATAGGGAATTCCGTAAAGTTTATTATTATCTGTCCAGCCTTTATAAAGCGATCCAGTAATTCGGTCTTTGTCAAACCCCACTTTGTCGATCAACTCATCCAGTGGAGAGAGTACACCTTGTTTGATATACTCATAGTTTCCTTCATCCGACATAGCAATAATATCAGGCCCTACCCCGGCAGCAATTGCCGTTGGAACCGCTTTCCAAAACTCATCACTGGTTGGGTACATTTGCATCTTAACTTTAATGTTTGGATATTCTTTATCAATGCCATCTACCATAAATTCGAAGTTCTTTTGCTCGGACGCATTTGCCCAGTATGCCATCGTGACTTCAACCGTTTCTTGCTTCTCCGTCTTTGCCGCTCCAGCGTTGTCTGAAGCTCCGTTGCCAGAGTTACCAGTATTTGATTTGTTTCCACATGCTGCCGTAGACAACATCAACATCAGAGAGCACAATAACAGGACTGACTTCTTTCTCATTTGTCACTACCCCTTTTATTTAAGAAGATTCACCGTAAGTGGTGTTATCTTCATCTTAGCTATACAGCATTCGAGAGCAAACAGAGGATCTTTACATATCTTTGTGATTTTTTACTTTCCCATGCTAGTCTTTCGGTATTCGTTCGGAGGGAGCCCATAGATCTTCTTAAAGCTGATATAGTAGTTGTCAATACTGTTAAACCCTACCTTTTCGGCGATCTCATACGTTTTCAGTTTTCCTTCTTTAAGTAGCTCTAGAGACTTTTTCACACGATAGCCGTTGATATATGGAATCAGCATAGAACCGGTTTGCTCCTTAAAAATACGGCTCAGATAGCTGTTGTTCAGACTGACATAACCGGCTAGCTCATTCAATGTCAAATCTTGATTGTAATTCTGGTGAATATAATCAATGACCCTCTTAATCTTGTAGTTCGTAGATGTGGCTGCATCCGTATAACTCTCTTGCAAACTCTCCAGCTCCTGGATCAGCAGCAGGTGAAGATGCTCCAAACGCTCGGCGGACATGATTTCCTGCATCCCGTTATAGTCTTCCTCGTCGCTGTCCTCCTTCATGTGGGACTGAATCTGGCAGTGCAAATTCACGCACATTTCCAAAGTGGCATGACGTCCCAAAGATCTCTTCTCCTTGATCGCGGCAAACATCTCATGAACGATGGAGATAGCAGAAGATACGTTCTTTTCGTCCATTTCCTTGCGGATGCGCTGTTCAAACAGAGTGAACGATGCCTTATCATTCAATTCCTTGATGCTGCCTGGTTCGTAGACAACAACGTTGCTTCGATCTTCATAAAATAGTATTTCAGCCGATTCCTGAGCTTCATGATAAGCTTTAGGAATATCAAGCAGACGGGCATGCAGCCCGCTGATAAGAAAACTAACTTGTATGTTCAGAAACTGCTTCAATGTCTTTTCAATTTTACGGATGAGTCCCCAGCGTTCTTCCAGAATCTCATTCATACTTCTGATGCCGGAATACGTTTTTATAATAACCAGCTCGTTCGGACTCATCAGAAACAGCTCTAGCTCGCTGTACCGATTAAGCACTTCTTGCAAAATATTCAGGATCGAGAACCCGAGTAAATGCTCCATTCCCTTATTGTAACGTTCCTTCACCTTGTCATATTGATCAATCAACATGACGATACAGAGCACATTAGGCTGTTTCAGCTTCAAATCGTACAGCTTTGTCTTTTGCTCAATTTCCCACTCATGACGAACAACACCGACCGCTAAATCCCGTAAAAAAAGCGTTTTCAACTCATTCCGGTTCTTCTCCACATTTTGCTGTAAGGAAACAAGGTGATCTCCCACAGGCTGATGATTCACCTGTGTCCGGACACGCTCCAACGCTTCAAATACAGCGGACTGGGTCAGATTCGGTTTATGAATATAATCGCATGCACCTAGCCTAAGCGCCTCTTGGGCATACTCAAACTCATTATGACTGCTGAGAATAATTACTTTGCAGGAATGTTTGGTATGCCGGAGCTGCCTTAGAACCTCAAGCCCATCCATCAGTGGCATTCGGATATCCAAAAAGACCACATCCGGATGAAGCTCATCCATTTTCTCCAAAGCCTCTTTGCCGTTTGCAGCTTCGCCTACTAGGTAATAGCCATGTTGTTTCCAGTCCACAAAGGTCTTAAAATTCATTCGGATAAAGGACTCATCGTCCACAATCATGATTTTCATGCGGATCCCTCTTTTCTCGTTCCAGCGTGGTTCTGATGATACTCCATAGCAGGAATCAGGATAAGAACGGTAGTTCCTTCCCCTTTTATACTATTTATAGTCACCCCGTACTTTTCTCCAAAATGAAGCTTCAATCTTTTGGAGACATTGCCCACACCAATGGAATTCATCGTTTGCCCGTCCGACATTTCCTGTTGCAAGAGCCTGCTTNNCCCCATCCCGTTGTCCGAGATCGTAAACTGAATATCGCTGCCTTTTCTTTGCACACGTATACTCAAGTTATATTGCCGGGAATCTTCTGCAAAGCCGTGAAACACCGCATTCTCCACAAAAGGCTGCACCATAAATTTTAACGTTCTGCATTCCAGAACATTCGGCGCAACATCGATTTCAAAATCAAAAACATTAAAATACCTGAGCTGAAGCAGTTCCAGATAGCTGTGGATAAAGGCCACTTCTTCCTCAATAGAAACATACTCCTGAGTATTACGTGTGGAGAAGGACAACACCTTGATCATGTCATCTACCGTTTCCGTAATGTTGTCCGCCCTTTGAGCCTGTGCCATCCACTTAATCACAGAGAGCGTATTATAAATGAAATGCGGATTAATTTGATTTTGCAGCGCATTAAGTTCTGCACTCCGCTTCTTTTTCTCTTCAATCTTGGTTTGCTTAATCAAATCTTTGATTTCGACAGTCATTCGGTTAAAGGTGCGCGACAAATGTCCTACTTCATCCAGACTATCCTGCTGAGCGGTAACATCAAAGTCCCCCTTCTCTACCTTGCGCATCAGCCGATTGAGCCTTCGAATCGGATTGGTGATACTGCCGGATACAAGGTATGCTGTTACGAAACCCAACATAATCAACAAAAGAAGCAGCAGTGTAGAAAAATTGCGTATCTGGTTAATTTCGGCTAGCAGCTTGTCACGAAGAACGATGCTGTAGAATTGCCATCCTGACACATTGGAATTATCGTGAACAACATAGTAGTTTTCTTTGTCCGGCTTCATTTTTGCCATGACCTGACTATATTCCATCCCATTCATGGCCGGATCTGAGCTGAACACAACCATCCCTTTATCATCCACGATGAACTGGTTTACGTCCTGTTTGTCACCCAGTCCGCTGAATAGCTTCTCAAGCTTATCCATCCGGAAATTAACGAGCAGCACACCAAGCTTCTGATAGGTACCCACATCCACCAGTACACGGCCTACAGATAGTACAGGGCGGGGCTTGGCATACATCTGTTTCTCCTCGTGCATGCCGACCAGAATTGGCCTCTCCGCATTATTCACAATGGTCCGGTACCATGGTTCATGTACCGGACTATATCTATAATTGAAAGTCGTATCATAACCCCTACGGTAGATTAATGAACTATTTACAGGGTAGATCAGAATGGAATCAATATCCGGATTAAATGACATCAACTCTTTGAAAACGTTATCACTTATGTAGCGAAAATCCATACTTTTTTCAAACGTCTCATAGGTTTCAGCAGAATAATCCTTCGACAAAATTTGCATCAGTCTTTCGTCATAAAAAGGCTGCTCCGAAGATTTGAACATACTACTAACAAACGAGTCCGCAGTGGATACCATCTGCTGATTCGTCTCCTGAAACGATTTCACAATGCGGGATTCAAAGACGGACATGGCGTATATGTAGAAGTAAATACTAATCACCACAAGAGGAACNNAATCATCAACAGCGTGTAGGTCAAAAAAAGCTTTTGCCGTATGTTACGATCCCGAAACCTACTCCACTTCGGCATGATGAGATCCTCTCCTCTTGTAATAATTTGTTGTATTTTGACGAATCAATCTTATGCTATATCCTCTTTTTCTTCAATAGCAAACTATGTAAGCTTAACGGATCATACAAATTCGTTAAGCTTACATAGTATTGAATATTTATTAAGATCAACGGCCAGCCATATGCTGCTTGATGTCGGACAGAGATAGCTTTGATGTTTCTGGTACAATATAGTCCGCTTTCGACAGAATCTCAGCATCACCAACCCCTACGGCAAACATCCCCGCACTTTTTATCGCCTGAACTCCAGCCTCTGCGTCCTCTATTCCAACACAATAATGGGGGTCAACGCCTAGCTCCTCCGCTGCCTTCAGAAAAATATCCGGAGCCGGTTTCCCATGGGCTACATTTTCCGGATCAGCAATCACATGAATATATGACTCTACTTTCAACTGCCGTAGCAGTGTGCCGGCATTACGACTGGCCGAAGCCAACCCGATCGGTATTCCGGCATATTCGAGATCATGGAACAAATCCAAGATGCCTGGCAATAT
>DOJM01000231.1:2474-5762 GCA_003529225.1 Paenibacillus sp. | reverse complement strand
CATGCGGTCGATGCCCTTGAGCTGCTCATTAAACTCCAGGTCAAAGTGAATACCCAGCTCCTCCGCCAGCTCTTTCCACGCTTCATAGTGATATTTCGCCGTATCCGTAATAACACCGTCCAGATCAAAAATTACGGCTTGAATCTCCTGATGTTCTTTATTCACTCCGCTCCGCCTCCTTCAAGTCTGTAACAATACGATCCTTCAACACGTATTCTTGGCCATGGATGAGCAAAGTAAGCTCAGCCAATCCTGAGGTTAGCCGTTCCACCTCCAGCTTGCCTGGGGTAATTGTCACCTGCAGACGCTCCCCCTGCCCGGCAAGCGGGTAAGACAAGCGCTCCCAAGCCTGTGGAAGTTTCGGGTTCAGGCGAAGGGAACCCTCCCAGGAACGAACGCCTCCAAAACCCATGATCGCTGCCTTCCAAATGCCGCCAATCGAAGCTGAATGAATTCCTTCATCGGAGCTATGCATGTTCGTACCCAAATCAACACGAGCAGCCTTGGCAAACATATCGTAAGCTAACTCCAGTTCATTGACGTCACTAGCCAGCATACTGTGAGTGGATAAACTAAGCGAAGAGTCATGCAGCGTTTTAGGCTCGTAATAATGCCAATTCGCCGCTTTAGTCTCTTTAGAGAACCAGTCCTCCAGTAAGTAGAACAGGACGAGAATATCTGCCTGCTTCGATACCTGTATTTCACTGAGCTGGTTCATGCTATAGTCGGCAAGAATAGAAGCCACTTGCTCCTGATTACGGTACCTCTCCAGATCAATAACTTGCCTTTTCAAATAAGTATCATCCTGCGGAATGATGAGCGAATGCACATCCGGCTGCGGAAGATAGATCAGCTTGGATTTATCCTCCCATTCCTTCAATCGCCCGGATAGATCCAACTGACTTTCTAAAGTCAAGTAAATATCATTTTGCACTTGCATAAGCTTGCGGGTGCATTCGATCGCTTTTGTCATATTCCAGTAGGCCATATAATTGGTGAATGCATTGTTGGAGACATGTTCCTTATATTCGTCCGGACCAATCACATCACAGATATGATACTTCTGTTCCTTATCGCTCCACTCCAGCCGGCTTGCCCAAAAAGTGGCTGTTTCGAATATAATCTCATATCCGCACCGGTCCATATATTCCTGATCACCGGTAGCCTGATAATAATGCCACACGCCATATGCCACGTCCGCTGTAATATGCTGTTCGATTTTGCCTGTCCAAATAAAGGTTGGCTTTCCGGTAACGATATCTACAGGGCCCCACTCAGGNNCCCAAGGGTACATCGCGCCGCGATAACCGTTATCACGCGCTTTTTTTCTCGCACCGTTCAAGGTATGATAACGATATTCCACCAGCTTGCGGGCTGTCTGCGGGTCCATATACAAAAAGTATGGCAGAATAAAAATTTCTGTGTCCCAGAATACGTGTCCCTTGTATCCCTCTCCTGTCAGTCCCTTGGCTCCTACAGAGAAACGACTGTCTTGAGCAGGTGTCATCAGAAGCAGATGATACTGTGCAAAACGGATGGCCAACTGATAAAAGACGTCGTTGCTCTTGATCTCAATGTTGGCTTTGGCCCATATGCTTTTCCAGGCCTGCTCGTTTTCATTAACAAGTACATCAAAGCCTTTCTCTGCCTTCTTGCTGAGATATTCCCGGGCGGTATCCTGCAAAGCTTGATGCGCGGCCCCCCGATCTCTCCACTCCTTATCATGACTCGTATGCACCGAAGCCACCTTATCCAGCGTAATGCACTTGCCGACTTCCGCTTTAAGCTTGTAAGTCAGTGAAACTCTTCTGCGATCCATGCTCGGAGCTGGCGCAGTAGTAAGTCGTACGCCCCCCTCATACATCTGATGGGCGCAGGTATGTACAAATTCAATATTTGATTCTGTTGTCGTTGCGGTAAGCTGGAGCAGCTCTTTATCAAATACCCTCCGCTCTCCTTCTATAAAATGCTGTGCTCCGGAATTTGTCATCTGTCCGTTGATACCGGAACAAATTGAAATTACCGCGGCTTTTGACAGCGGGGTTATTTGCACCCGCATCCCCATCAAATGGCGATCCTGCAACGATACGAACCGACGGAAGATCATTTTGAACTGATCTCCGTGCTCATCCTCCCAGAGGATGTCACGCCGGAGCTCTCCTTGTCTTAAATCTAGCTCCCGGCGGTAGCTGTGAATTTTTCCTTTTTCTAAATGAAATGGTTTACCGTTCAGACGGATTTCGAGCTGCACCATATCTGCGGCATTCGGAAGCTCTGTAACCTCCTGATTGGCAAAGCGGTTAAACGCTCCTGCAACGAACAAGTTTCGCTTTTCACCCGGATACGACTCCTCCGTAGCGGCTCTTAGCCCAAGATATCCATTTCCCTGACAAAAAATTGTTTCAAACTTCCCTAAAAATCTAGCATCAAACTCTGTTTCTGCAATCACCCATCCGTCATCGAGCGCATTCAACCCTGTATATTCAATCACTTTACATCCCCCTGTCTGAACATATTCTGTATTAACCTTTCAGTCCTGTAGTGGCAATTCCTTGCACCATATGGCGCTGGAACATCAAGAAGACGATGATGATTGGCAGGGTCAAGAGTACAACACCGGTCATCGTGAGGTTTGGCCATTCAAAATAACGATTCTTAAGTGTGTTCAGACCAACAGTCATTACATACCAACGACTGTCATTCACCAAGGTTACCGGCCAAACGAAAGAGTTCCATGTACCGGTAAAACTGAATATAATCTGTGTGCCGATCGCACCTTTGGATAGCGGAAGCATAATCCGGTAGAAAATACCGATCTTGCTTAATCCGTCAACCTCCGCTGCCTCTTCAAGCTCCTTCGGCACGGTCAAGAAGAATTGACGCATCAGAAAGACAAGGAAACCCTGGAACAAAAATGGAATAATGAGACCTTGATAGCTGTTAAGCCATTTCAAATCAACGATCATGGAGAAAATCGGAATAATCATTACTTGGTAAGGCACCATCATCATCCCGATCACTAGGAAAAATACTACGCCTCTGCCCCGAAAATTAATACGAGCCAAGGAGTAGGCAGCCGTCGTATTAACAAACAAGTTACCAATCAAAATACCGAACGTTACGATGATCGAGTTCTTATACCAAATCAATATATCGGAGGTTTCGAAGATATCCCTGTAGTTCTCAAATGTCCACTGGCTTGGCAGTACAAGATGCCCGATGTCAGCTTTGGACAAAAGCGAAGTATAGATGGCATAACCAAACGGTACGACGAAGAATATGGAGAAT
>DOJM01000231.1:2263-2459 GCA_003529225.1 Paenibacillus sp. | reverse complement strand
AAGCATCATCTAAATCTCCTCCTTAAGAAAGCGTTTTTGAAGCATAGACAGCGCAATAATAAGGGCGAAAATAATAAATGCTGCAGCACTACCGTAACCGGAACGGTTGAAGCTGAATGCCTGGCTGTAGAAATAAGTTACTATTGTACTCGTTGCACCGGCCGGACTTCCGAGCGAGCCGTTTCTCGCCAAGGCC
>DOJM01000231.1:280-2254 GCA_003529225.1 Paenibacillus sp. | reverse complement strand
TGGTCAAACAGTTGCATAACGTTAATAATCCCGGACATTATGACAAGGAAGGTCACTGGTTTCAGCATAGGAACCGTAAGCTTCCAGAACTGCTGCCATCCATTTGCTCCGTCCACACGACCCGCTTCATAAATATCGTTTGGAATGGTTTGCAATCCACCCAAGTACACGACCATGTAGAATCCCACATACGTCCAAACGGTAAGGATCATTAAAAATGGAAGTGCATACTTGACGTTGGCGTACCATGAAACGTCGGGGAAACCAAACCAGGTCAGCAATTGTGTTGCAATTCCGTCATTCTGCATGAACAAATACATAAATACAGTCGTCACCGCAATGGTTGAGGTAATATATGGCATGTAATACAGTGTGCGGAACACACCCTTAAGGTGCATCACCTTGTTCAGGTTCACTGCAATCACCAAGGCGATAATCGCCTGCAGCGGTACCGCTACTACGGTCAGCAATAAGGAATGGCTCAAAGCCGTCCAGAAGTCCTTATCCTTGNNCGATAAATTTTGCCGCATCCGGATTTAGGAAGCTGATGTCCTGGAAGCTGTAAATTAATGATTGAACCAGTGGGTAATAAAACCAGATTCCCATCAAAATCAGGATGGGGGCGACAAACAAGTAGCCTACGAAATTTGATGAACTTCCCAATTCGGACAATCTTGACCCGAATCCGCGTTTTGACTTGTGTAGAGAGAGATTAGTTTCTAAATTTGGCTTCATGGTGTTACTCCTTCCACTTACGAACCCCTTGTTCGTATGTTTTTAGTAACTCCATCATATGAATTGCCCGGTTCTACTGGAATAGAGGATATTTACAAGACTCCGAGGATTTTTACATTGTACATTTGATGATACGAACGACCGAAAGCCAAAAAAGAGCGAGCCTCCGATGACCGGAGACTCGCTACTTTTTTGGTTCTTTGAAGTTTAATCAGGTTACGCTTTATTTCTCAATTAATTTGAAATCATCAAAATGGAATTCTGGAGAAACGATACAGGATACCAGGACCGGTTCTGATCCTAACGGACGAGCCGCCTGCCATACGCCTGCTGGAACTACGACCTGCGGCTGTTGACCTGCAGCAATATCGAGACCCAGAATAACTTCCTGCACATTCTCAGGCTTATCTCCATTACCTCCGAGACTAAGCACTATCGGACTACCAGAATGCCACAACCAAACTTCATCGGACAATACCGTATGCCAATCAGATTGTTCGCCTTCGTGAAGCAGAAAATAAATTGAAGATGCCGAATGACGAGATCCAGAATAGCTATCGCCAAGCACTTCTTGCGAAATTTCAAATTCCGAATTCCAAAGTCTTTTGTACCAGCCGCCCTCTACGTGGGGCTGTAGTCCGAGCAGTTCAACTAGCGGTGAGATTTCTTTTGTCATGATAGCTTCTCTCCTTCAAAGTTTGCATGAGCAACAATAGCTTCGTATGCATAAGGTTGTTTTTGCTTTTTACTTTAACGGAAGAAGCACGAATTGTAAAATCTATTTACTATCCTTGCTCGCTTTGAATACCTCGGCAATTGCCCCAAGACTTCCCAGCGTTTCAACAGCGCTTGTTGGCAAGAACACTTTATTCGCAGGGCCTTTGGCAATTTCAACCAGCGCCTCGAAGGAGCGATAAGCGAGTACATGCTCATCCAGACCCGCTGAGCGAATCAGCTCAATGCGTGATTTTTCTGCTTCAGCCACTGCTTGAATCGCTTTTGCTTCACCATGAGCTTCCAGTTCCTGTGCTTGCCGTGAACCCTCTGCTTGGCGGATACGTGCTTCCTTGTCACCTTCCGCTTTTAGAATCTTGCTCTGCTTATCCCCCTCAGCACGCAGGATCATATCCTGCTTGGCAGCTTCCGCTTCCAAAACAATCGCCCGTTTGCTTCGCTCCGCCTTCATCTGCTTATCCATTGCTTCTTGAATATCAAGCGGCGGCTTAATATCGATAACTT
>DOJM01000231.1:0-215 GCA_003529225.1 Paenibacillus sp. | reverse complement strand
CCTCATCAAGCGCCAGACGTATATCAGTTGAGATTTTTTCACGCCCAGACAGTGTTTCATCCAATTCAAGCTTACCAATAATTTGCCGCATAGTTGCCGTTGAGATGTTTCTTACCCCATATACATAATCAGAAATGCCATACGTGGCTTCCTCTGGTCCCACTACCTGATAGAAAATAATCGTGTCGATCTGTACCTCCACGTTATCCTTCGTG
>DOJM01000607.1:531-5897 GCA_003529225.1 Paenibacillus sp. | reverse complement strand
ACGGAAGTGCTGTAACTTGGGGAGATAACTCCAAGCAGCAGTCTGGCACCGGTTCAGATCAAAAGACTATTCCCACTCCGCAAAAAGTTGCCTTTTCCACGTTAACAGGGGATGCAGAGAAGCAGTTCACATTTACTTTTGATGGTGTTAAGGGAAACGAGCTAGGGCAAGCTGCAAGCAATGGTAAGGGTCTGGTTATTATTCCTAAGCTGACGGGATTCCTTGTATCTAAAGATGGAGGTGCAACGTGGAGTACAAGGCCTTTACCGATCAATTCAAGCAAAGGAAGTCTCACGTATCAACATGATCGTTTCTTTTTAAGTGATCAGAATTTAAGCTTACCTCATCTGTATTATTCTCTGGATGGAGAAAAGTGGATCGAAACAGCAGTTGAACTACAGTCATCGGTATTGAGAGCTTACACGATCACTTGGCAGAATAATCAATTCATTCTGTTGTCTTATCCGGATCAGACCATGAAGACGGAAGTTTACACTTCTACGGACGGAAGCATGTGGAACTTGCAAGGAACGGTTGGTGAACGTCTGGATCAGATTTACTGGAACGGTAAGCGTTATTTGATGACTTACGGGGGATATGCGTACTATGGCTCCGCGAGTACTCGGAATCAATTCCTTTATATCCCGAGTGATAAACGAAATGTTGAGCTGATTGTGTATACATCCGATAATTTAAGCCAGTGGACCCAACAGTCTGGTAAAGTAAATAACAATCTGAAATATAAAGCAACAATAAATGGAAAACCGATTCGTAACTATTGGCTGANNACCTTTGATGAGCTTCAGTCTGATGGCACGCTTGTATTTTATGATACCGAAGGCAATAACCTCAGTACTAAGGATGGGATTAATTTCAAGCTTGTGAGAACTTCAGATATGTTCTCCGGTCTGTACAGCCGCAGCGAAATATTCTGGAATGGAAAGCAATACCTAATCTACGCTACTCGATTTCGTGAAGAGGGTATAGTGTTTGTGTCCACTGATAAAGTGAATTGGCGGCAGCAGAAAATTCCTAATATGCCTTTGGGGATGACGGTGACCTATACCGGGAAATATTTTGTCGGTTATTCGGGTACCCGTCTGGCCGTATCCAAAGACGGTTTAAAGTGGGATTTAAAGCAGAGTGGGAAGCCAGATGCTTCCTTCAGTCAGGTGGTAAAAGGGAATGGAACATATGTCGCCATTGGCTCACTCTATACGTATGCAGTTCCAACTGTTGCAACGAGTAAGGACGGCAAGAATTGGCAGCAGATTCTGCTGGGTAACCGGGAGGATACTACAGTAAACGGTCTGACCTCCGTGGCTTGGAACGGTAATGTTTTTGTAGCGGTAGGGTTGCAATATGCCTGGACATCCAAAGATGGTATTGCTTGGAACAGAAACAATAAGCCTCTGGATGCCGAAATGAAACATGTGATTTGGACTGGCAAACAGTATGTAGCTATCGGGCATGCTAAAGGCAATGATAAGAAGTCGATGATTTACTCTTCAGAGAACGGAACAACCTGGAAAAAAATCTACAACTGGTCTGGTAAGCTGACGGACATTGCTACTCATAACGGAACCACTGTTGTAGTCGGAACTAATGGCAGCAAAGCCATCGTTTTACAGAGTACTAATTTAACCAAATGGAATCTGCAGACCTTTACGCTGGGGAATGATCTCCCTAATTGGAAGCAACAGCAGAACGACTATGAAGAAGCTTACACTTTCTTGAATGTACAATGGGCGAAGGATAAATTCATCATTGTATCGGATCATATTTATAGCTCCGCTAATGGTCTGCAATGGACAGCAGTAAAGGGACAATATGATCAATATATAGAAACCCATGCCGCTAGCAGTAACGCTAGTAGATTGGTTTGGACCGGAAAAGATTACCGGTTCATAAGCAGCAACAGAATTGGAGTCTCGAAGGATTTAAAGAGCTGGAACTTTTATGAGCATAATGAATTCTATAATTTTAATGAAATGCTTTGGACAGGAACTGATATGTTGGTGACTGGAGCTGGTGGATTGCTAGTGCATTTGCGCGAAAACTAATAGATTACGTAACGGGCGATTCTCACAAGTGATTTAAACTATTAGAAACCTTATGAAAAGACGAAACGTATTACATCAACAACTATGCGTTTCGTCTTTCTGTATGCATGGAGCAAATGATCAGTTCAACGAAGCTTTAATGGAGCAGAAAGAATTTTTTATCAAGTTTTTTACCTCGTAACAGCCTTCCAATTAATAGTATAATATGAACTCGTAGGAGTTATTTGAATAAAGTTGTAGAGATGTTATCTAGAATAACTTTATGCGAATACATACTCTATTTGAGGAATAAGGAGATGAGAACATGACTGTAAAGACTACAGCGGAACAAATCCGCATTATCGAATATGATCCCACTTACGCCAAGGCGGTCGCAGAAATGTGGAACCGTAGCAACGAAAGCTGGGGTGGAGGCACCAATCAGAGAACAGAGGATACAGTGCGCCGCGAGATGGAGATCTCATCCAATCTGAATGTGTTTCTCGCCGTTGATGGTGAGGAAGTGGTCGGCTTCTGCAGCTTTGCCCATTACCGTCAAGACGAAGGGGCTTTGTATGTTCCGCTGTTGAATGTACGACCTGATTATCACGGATACAAGGTAGGACGTAACCTGATTTTGAACGCTGTTCGCAAAACAATTGAAGCGGGCTGGCCGCGGCTTGATCTGTTTACTTGGGCAGGCAATACGAAGGCCGTACCGATGTATAAGAAATGTGGATTCTTTTGGGAAAAGAATGAGGATTACGTTCATCTAATGAACTTTATTCCGACGGTTCTGCAAACGGAAGCACTCGCTCCTTATTTTGAACAGCTGGATTGGTATGCAGATAGTACCCGTGAACTGCCCATTCAGCCGGATGGTCGCCGGGAGCGTGGTTTTGATTTCTTCGATTACACTTGGCAAAAGGGAGAACTCTCCTTACGCGCAGAATTCGAGAAGACCGGCCGTGGCCTGACGGCTCTTGATACACCTGACTATGAAATCTCCACGGAGATTGACGAACACGATCTTGTATTCGGTTCCAGCTACAAGATTCGCTATCACATCAAGAATCGTTCGGCGTCTGATCTGGCCATTGAGATCAAAGGCCAAAATGACAAAAATATTCGGTTTGCCTTGTCTGCTGCACCAAATCTTGCACCAGGAGAAACAGTTATCGTAGAAGGTGAGTTCGAGCTTGATCCGATTCGTGAAGAGCAAAACGATAAGAAGACTCACCCCGTGGTTATGAGCAAATGGATCATCGGTGGCAAGCGCGCTGAGTTCCGTATAGGTGTTGCTCCTAAATTCCCACTGAAAATGAGGATGGAGTTGCCAACACGTGAGCTGTATCCGGGTCTTCCCGCTGAGCTATATTTGAATGTTGAGAATAATTTTGCAGTGGAAGCGGAATTTTCTTTTGATTTGCCAGAGGAAGAATTTTTGACGTGGGCGGATCGGGCAGTAAGCTTCTCGGTTCCAGCTAAAAGTAAGGCTTCCATCCGAGTACCCTTTACCCTAAATTCATATGGCCTTTATTCACGGGATATTGAGGTGACGGCCATTCCGACTGGAGAGAAGGCAGTGTCCTTCATCAGCAAATTATCTGTGCTANNTGAAAGGAACACATGGCCGCTTTGGTGGGGAAAACGGGGATCAGTGGGTGGCTGTAAACGGCGCCTACTCCGTACATCTTAATAATAACGACAATGGGATGTGGATTGAATATCCCGGCTCGAGCCATAATTTCTGGTTGACCCATCCGAAGTTAGGTAAACCATTTGCCGAAGAATTCTCGAAGAAACAGGCTAAAGAAGTAAAGATCTATTCCGAAGGAGAGGGCCAAGTTATAGAGACCCTTTATGAATCGGATGAATTCCCGGGTCTGGAGATAAAAAGAGTGGCTAAGCTCTTTGCAAACGGAATCGCTGAGTTTTATAGCGAGGTACGCAATACTAGTAACCAAACGTTGGAAGAGGATATGTATCTGCTAACGAATTTCGGATTTTTTGGCAAACGGCTCATCCTGCCTTATCAGGGTCATTACGTAGATATGGGCGATGCTTATTCGGGTGATCCGAGTAATTGGGACAGTGCTCAAATCACGGAAAACTGGTTGTTCAGCAAGGAAGAAAACGTCACATGCGGTGTTTGCTGGGACCCTTCCCTGAAGCTGCTTCGTCCGGAATATCCACTTGGACTGGAGCATAATCTTGGTCAAATTTCTGCTGGAGATGTCGTACGATCAAAGACGCTGGTGTTCGCTTTAAACACTTTCCTGAAGTGGTCGGATTTCCGCACCTTTGCACGGAAGCAGCAAGATCCGATCACACCGGTGTTGGATGATCATCTAGAATTAACGCTCGGCGGTGGAAATCCGTTTGCGGCAGGAGCGCTTCATGCAGAGCTAGTCGAACGAAAGATGACATCGCTTGATGGAAGCCTCGAGCTGTATGTACAAACGGATAGAGGAGAGGAGCAGAAAGTCGCTGAGATGGAGCTGCAAAGAGAGCAGAATCTGCACTCCGCGGGCTTTGAGCTCTCACCTGAGGAAGCCGAATCTTTTTCAGAACACAGCCAATCAAGTCAGAAGGTTCGAGTCGTCTATCGTGGAGAGGATCGTATTCAAGAGCGATCAGGCCTCTGGTTCCCTCAAACGGAAACAGGAGCCATTGTCTATGACATAGAAGAGGGATCCGCCGGTCCTATTTACACTGTGAGCAACGGAGTTCTTTCTATTGCAGCTGCTCCTGACTTCGGCAGTGTTGTGCATTCCCTGAAGCACCATGGTGAAGAATGGCTGGATAGCTCCTATCCGGAAGCAGCACCACGTTCCTGGTGGAATCCTTGGCACGGTGGACTCGGTGTGGATATTTCNNGAGCAGATGGATGTTCAGGGCAATGTATGGAAAGGATTACGTATCACTACTTCGATCGAGAAGCAGGAAAAGAACCGAGGAATTGTTGTTAATCAGCATTACCTTATGCTCCCCGGCGTCTCTGTGCTCTGTGTGTTGCATTCTGTGACTAATGACAGCGGAATGACCCTGCCGAATTATTCGCTGTCGGAGGAAAATTATATCAAACCTTCGCCAGTCTATGCCGAAGGATGGATGGAATTCTCCAAGGAGGGCAAGTTCTTATTAGGAACGGTAGAAACCTATCTTGAGGCCAAGGGACTATTGCGAATTGGTGCATCTTCGCGTAAGGATATGCTGCATATGGTGAGCAGTCATCCGAATCAGAGTGCCTCGGCGTATGTGAACAATAAGGTATTTAATCACGGGGTGCATCATCATCTTCCACTTCTAAATGGAGAAACC
>DOJM01000607.1:0-503 GCA_003529225.1 Paenibacillus sp. | reverse complement strand
GAAAAGGAGATCTTAAATGCCGATCATTGATATTCACATTCATCTGTCGGACATCGACAGCTTTCATCAAACAGCACTGGATCTCTCCAAAGTCGATTACACTGCTGCCGGGCTCAAAGCGGAGTTTGATAAGAACGACGTTGTTCTCGGCATTGGAATGGGGGTCACGGAGCAGACGAAGGGAGCTTTCCCTGACTCTACTTCCCCTAATCCGATGAGCCTTGACTTGGAGGATACTGTGCCGTCTTTCTTAATGGAATGCGTGGGGATCAATCCGAACATGCTCGGAGGAAAAGATGCACTTGAGGAACTGGAGCGAATTGAGGCACGGCTGCAAGCGCCCGAGGTAGCAGGTATTAAGCTCTATGCCGGGTACTATCATCATTACGTTTATGACAAAATCTATTCGCCAGTCTATGAGCTGGCAGCAAAGTATGGCACGCCTGTGGTCATTCATACCGGTGATACGTACTCGATGAATGGATTGCTAAAGTATGCACATC
>DOJM01000603.1:3996-6492 GCA_003529225.1 Paenibacillus sp. | reverse complement strand
TTGATCATACCGCCCGCATTGTTGACGAGGATATCAATGGTTCCGCCAAAATGCTCCTCAATTTCCTTGACCATATTGTCCAATTGGGCAGGACTTGTTGCGTCTGCCTGAAAAGCATAAGCTTCTCCTCCGGCCTGACGGATCGCGTCGACCGTCTCCTCCGCAGAACCAAGCAAATAGTTTACAGCCACTTTGGCGCCGGAAGCAGCCAAGGTCTGTAAGATTTGCCGGCCTATCCCTGCATTGGACCCTGTAACAAGCGCAATTTTACCAGTCAAATCAATTTTCATGTGCCTATTTCACTCCTAGTAGTAGTTTTTTCTGAAAACATCTATTTTCTCACTCCGCAGGCATGGATAAGATCAGCCGGGTTCCCTCATTCTCCACGCTTTCGACACTTAACCCGTATAGTTCACCGAACACCATTTGAATTCTCCGGTGCACGTTCATGAGCCCGATNNTCTCCTTCCGTATCCGCCAGCTGATTCAGATTCAGCTTCTCACGAAGTTTATCAAGCCGTACACGGGACATCCCTGCGCCGTTATCCTCTACAAGAACTAGAAACCGGTCTCCCTCTATTCTGGCGTCGATTCGAATATAGTGCTTGTCTTCAATTCCCTCGGGAAACGCATGCTGAAAAATATTTTCGATCAAGGGCTGAAGTGTCAGCCTGACCATCTTAGCCAGAAGCAGCGTCGGCGGAATCACAACGTCAATTTCGAACTCCCTGCCGATCCGGTGCTTGAGAATCGTCATGTAGCTCAGTACATGATTAAGCTCATTGGCAATCGTAATTTCCTCCAGATTGGTTTGAATGGAGTAGCGAAGCATGAATGCCATGGCCTCCACTATTTCTGTGATTTCATCCGAATCCTGAACGACCGCGTAACATTTAATAGTCTCTAATGTGTTATATAGATAGTGCGGATTAATCTGCAGCTGGAGTGCCTGGAATTCAGCTTGATGACGCTCCAGAGCCTCCTTCTGGGTTGTAAGCTCCGCTTCGTATACCCGCTCTATCATTTCAGACAGCCGGGTCACCATAAGATTGTAGCTGCGCATTAATCCCCCCAGCTCATCCTGACGGCCGTTCATCTCAAGCCTGCGCCACTTGCCTTTTTCCGTCTCCCTCATGCCCTCCTTAAGAATCAGGATCGGCTTCGTGATGGATCGTCCGAACCAGATAGCAAGCAATAGTGTGCCAACAAGCGTAAGAGCTCCCACCACCAGCGTGGTCGTACGAATGGTGGAAATAGGCTTGCGCAGCTCGCTAACTGGTATGGATACTACAAGCTGCCATTTGGAATATTCGGATTTTCTAGACACGNNACTCTTTCCCGCCTACCTTTTCCACGACAGAGTCATTTGGGTGTTGAAATACGTTCTGAATTTGCTCAGCAGATAACCCAGGATGGTTCTTATTCCCTTCCGCCCGATAGAGGAGTTTACTGAATTCGTCCATGATAAAGTAGGATCCGCCCTGTCCCAGATCAAGAGGTTCCCATATGCGGGCCAGATCCTCTGCCTTGAATTCAATGGCCACTATACCTTTGGGACGATAGGAAGAGACCCCTCTGATTCGGCGGACCATCGTAATAATGTTCTTATCCCCTTCATTCATCACATTCGTGTTGAGAATGGTGATGCGGCCGCTCTCCGCGGTATGTTCGATTAAGAAACGGTAACGTTCCTGGGGATGAAACTGCAGGCTATACGCTTGATAGGAGTTATCATCGCTAATGGCCTTGCCGTGTTCACCGATCACGTACATCAGATTAATCTGGGGATACAGAATAAACAAAGAACGAAACAAATACTTCTGTATGTCATTCGTATATTGATAGTAGGAGAAGCTATCCTCCGGGTCCATATCCAAGAACTCTTTAACTTGATTGTAGGACAGGATGGAATCGCTAGCCTTTTCATAATTTTGCAAATACAGATCTGTTTGATAGGACGCGCTTCGGATGACTTGGGCAATGGACTTCTCTGAAGATTTATCCAGCTCAGCCGAAGCCTGAAAATAGGAGATAAATCCANNCGACAGACTTTTTCTCATCAATCTATTCCCAGCTGGTTGCGATACTCAGAAGGAGCCAACCCGGTGAACTTCTTAAATGTCTTCGTAAAATGAGGATGGTCTGCATACCCGACCTCATAGGAAATATCGGTGATCCGAAAGCTTGCATCGGCAAGCAACCTTTTGGCCTTCTCCATCCTGCGTTTGATGCGGTAATGTACAAAGGTCTCTCCCGTCGAGTGTTTAAACATCTGGCTGAAGTAAGAGGCATTTAGACCAAGTACTTCCGCCACCTCCTCCAGCGATACTTCCTGAGCGAGGTGCTTTTCGATGAATGCTTTAGCCTCCTCTATCGGGTCCTTCGCTTTGCCCTTGCGCTTTCTACGGAGCTCTTCCAATATAGTTGCTGACGCTTCTGCGAAGCAGTAGAATAACTGTTCAGGTCCAGCTGCTGCGGACAAGTCTAGCACGCTTT
>DOJM01000603.1:3606-3911 GCA_003529225.1 Paenibacillus sp. | reverse complement strand
CGAGCAAGGCGTAGCCCTCTTCCAGAAGCTCTTTTTGCTGACTTCGGCTCATCTTGCGCTGGAGGAAGTCAGTTTCCCATTCCTGTAGTACAAGGTACAATCTCTCTTTATCCAAGGTCCAGATGGCATCATCCATACGCATGACCCATTCATCGAGCTTAGCGACAGAAACAAAACTCTCCAGCTTCTTTCTATTCGCTTCCAGTTTGGCGATCACATTTTGAAGGTTCCCTTTGCTCACGGGCTTCAGGAGATATTCTTTCACTCCATAGGACACGCATTGGCGGGCGTATTCAAAATCCCCG
>DOJM01000603.1:2765-3586 GCA_003529225.1 Paenibacillus sp. | reverse complement strand
ATAACAACGGTTTGAATATCCGTCTCCATCTCCGACAATCGCCGGCATAACTCCAGTCCGTCTACTTTGGGCATACGGATATCTGTAAAAAGAAAATCCGGCTGTTCCTCCATAATGAGCTGAATTGCCTCTTCGCCATTCTGAGCCAGCTTGATATTATACGGATGCTCACTGCATTGCTGGATCATGATAGACAGTCCCTTTCGAATCATGGGCTCGTCGTCTACGATTAATACACATCTCATCCATGGATACCACCTTCCGATTCGTCTCGCTTAACGCGTCCTATTCTACCACACTATATTAGATCAGGATTTGACGGATCCGACCATCATTCCTTTAACAAAATGGCGTTGAAGAAACGGATAAATCATGATAATCGGAATAGTAGCAACAATGATAACAGCCATTTTGATACCTTCAGGTGAAGTATGAGCCAAAGAACNNCGGGTCAATGCTGATATCATCCGTCTCGAAGAGCTTCTTCAGCATCACTTGCAGAGGCCATAAGGCCGGCTTGTTGATATAATACAGAGCGCTCATGTACGTATTCCAGTGTCCGACGGCGTAGAAAATCCCCAATGAGGCCATTACCGGTTTAGACAACGGCAGTACCATATTGATGATGATCCGCAGCTCGCCACACCCGTCGATTCTGGAGGAATCTATCAGCTCCTGAGGGAGCTGCATAAAGAAACTTCTCATCACGAAAAAGTTAAAAGCGCTGATCGCGCCCGGTATCATGAGTGCCCACAGGGAGTTCATAAGCCCTAAATTTTTGATCAGGATAAAGTTCGGAATAAGAGGGGCGCTGAATACCA
>DOJM01000603.1:226-2645 GCA_003529225.1 Paenibacillus sp. | reverse complement strand
TAAAAGACTGGGCAATCACATTCAGAAATGGCAGAAACATAGCCAAAGCTAGGGCGGTCAGAAACAAAAGATTGAACACATTAAATAGATTCTGGCCGCGAGTATAGCGTACTCTCATCATCCCTACCTCCATAAAGAGCGATTAATACAGCGATTCACCGGTTGTTTTTTTGCTCAAAATGTTGCCGATGAGCACCAGAATGAGTCCAACTACCGACTTGAATAGCCCCACTGCTGTTGTATAACTGTATTGCTGAGACAGCAGCCCCGCCTTATAGATATAAGTGTCCAGAATCTCCCCGTTCCCGGTATTAAGCGCGTTCAGAAATACCCATACCCGCTCGAAGCCAAGATCAAGAAATCTCCCGATATGGAGAAGGAACAAAATCATAATTGTCGGTATCAGAGACGGCAGCGTAATGGCTAAGGTTTGTTTCCAGCGTCCGGCTCCGTCTACTTCAGCAGCCTCGTAAAGATCTGGGTTTATTCCTGCCAACGCGGCCAGATAAATGATCGTACCGTACCCGGAATCTCTCCAAATACCAGAACTGATCAAAATCGTGCGGATGTATGAATTTTCACCAAGAAAATAAATCGGTTCAAAGCCGAAGGTTTGTAAAACTTGATTCACAATCCCCGTTCCAGGAGAGAGGATGCCCAAGGCGATGCCGCTGACAATTACCCAGGATAGGAAATGGGGCATATAAACCACCGTTTGCAAAAACCGTTTGTAAAACACAAGCCGTAGTTCATTTAACAGGAGCGCAAGCAATATCGGAGCCGGAAAGGCAAATAAGAGATCATACAAACCTAGCAGGATCGTATTGCTTAAGATTCTTCCGAAATCCTGATATTGAAACATCGTCCTAAAGTGCTCAAGTCCCACCCATTCACTGCCTGTAAAGCCCTTAAAAATGTTGTAGTTCTGAAACGCAATCACTGAACCGGCCAAAGGAAAATACTTAAAAATGATAAAGTACAAAATCCCGGGAATCGCGATCACATAAAGCGCTCTGAATTTCCACATGTTTGAAAATAGAGACCTTCTCGTATCGGCTTTGTAGTTAATAAGGTCAATCCCGGTTAACTTAGCCTTCATAACCATTTCCTATAGGTCCTTTTTTCAGCAGGTTCGCCGGAGCATTCTCATCTAAGGGAATTTCTTGAAATTCGATGGTAATAAACCGTTCCTCCCGTTCAATAATTCGGGATAGCTCCCGCGTGAATACAGTAACGATCTCCTCCTTCTGCTCACTCGTTCGGCCTTCGTACATCCTAATCTCAATATGTGGCATCAGCTTTCCTCCATTTCCTCGAATAGTGATTGAATCTAACCTCATTCTAGCTACAATAAAGCGCTTGCAATATGGAGTTTCTATGAGTGAGCTTGTGTTTTCTTTAGGGTATATCCAGTAATAATCGAGCTGCAATTCAAGCGAGCCCCTGAAAAAAAGCGACATCTCTACCGTAATCTATGGTAGAAATGCCGCTTTATCATTTTAGATTTATAATTACTATTTTAATACCCCATATAACTTTCCAAACCCGCTGGATCTATAATGAGCATTTGCTTGTTTCCAATTAGTTCAATAAGGCCTGAATCTTCAAACCTTGAGAATTTTCTGCTGATGGTTTCGCGGGTGACCCCAACATAACTGGCCAGTTCTTCACGAGACAACGGAAGGTCTATATGAATATGAGCACCACGTTGCTTACCGTATTTGTCACCGAGTTCCATGATCATATAAGCAATTCGTATTTCGGGATCTTTGGTCGCCAGGCTTTGCGCCAGATTTTCTGTATGGGCTAGTCTTTTGGTCACACTCTTCAGTAGCCTGAGCGANNCAAATGTTAGTGTCTTTCAGAGCATAAGCACTGAAGTTGCATAGCTCATCGCTGTTAAAAATGCTCAGTTCCCCGAAAAAGTCTCCGTTCGTCAAGATGTGCAAAATTTGTTCCTTGCCCTCAGGAGTTGTTTTGGATAATTTAACATGCCCTCGCTGAATAATGTAGAGCGTATCCGACGGCGCCCCTTCTAGAACTAACGGTTGACCTTTAGTGAACTTACGATGCTTGATCATGGCGCTGATCCGGGAGAGATCGTCATCGCTTAACGCAGCAAAAATAGGCACCTTGCGGGTACAAGGTTCAGCAGCGTATTGGCAAGAATACTCCTTCATAACTGTCCCCCTGTTGTTCATTTTTTGTACAACTCCACCTTCCCTTTAGGATGCAGAAGTTTTTTTGTCTTCAACCGGCGCAAAATGACTGGTATCTTCACCGCATACCGGACAGACCCAATCTTCAGGCAAGTCTTCAAATGCAGTGCCTGCAACAACATCCTCATCGGGATCGCCTACTGCCGGATCATAGATATAACCACAGGGTACACAAATGTATTTTTTCATCTTTATCATCT
>DOJM01000603.1:0-182 GCA_003529225.1 Paenibacillus sp. | reverse complement strand
CTATAGCGGTTTTATACCCCAGAGAAGCTGCTGCACCTTGCCAGGATATCGCACCGATCATTGTGTTATCTTTCACATAGATACGCGTATATACACCATTGTCTTCTCCGCTCACCACCGTATCGCAATACCGTTCATCCACGTTGCCTATTGAAAATAAAGAGATGCCAAAGGCGTTAAAC
>DOJM01000520.1:9468-11823 GCA_003529225.1 Paenibacillus sp. | reverse complement strand
TCATCAAACATACGCACCGAACCCCCTTCACGACCAAAAACAGATTTGGACACAAAGTTTCCTGAGAATACAGGCTTATTATAAGTAGGCAAAATATAGCGCCAGATCGTCTCCCGCTCTTCCTTGTCGAACAGCAGACCCAGCTCATACATTCCCCATACCGCTGCAACCAGCCCCTTGGATTGGAGCAATATACTGTGAGGACCATTATAGAGCTGAAGATTCCCCTGCTCTACCGCATAAGCGAGGGCATCGCCGCCTTCATCCACAGCCATCCACTCTTTAGGATATAGGGCGAACATCCGCTANNTATCGAGACCACTGTGCTTCACTAATGCTTCAATCGTACCTGAATCTTCAAGATGAGATCCATAAGCGACACAAGCTGCGGTATCTGGACGTTCTATCTGCCAAGCTGCCGCGACTTGTTCCTTCATCCCTTGATTTGGACTGTGCACACCAGCTTGATCACAGATCCACGGCGTAGCTATCGACGCTTCCACATAACCTGTCGGGGTATCCGCATTCAATTCGAGCAGCTTAATCGTCCCATCATGGGCTATGGCAAAGTCGAATCTGGCATATCGACTAATGAATCCTTCTTCTGGCATAGGGCTCCCGTCAAGCATCTCCCAAAGTACAGGGGGGATTCCTAGCAGTTCATACAAATCGCGCTTTAGATGCACATAGCGAACCGCTTTATCGAGGATAGCCCAGAGTTTTGATGAAGCTTCTTCAAGCTCCTTATAAGTGTCCCTGCGCATTACAGCAATTGCATCCAACCAGTACTCTTCATCTTCAAGAACCGCCCAAGTGAACCCAAGCTCATACAACGCTTTGACCCGCGGACCTCTTTCAAGCTCAGACTGATCTAGAATTTCAAATACACTCTGCTGCTCATTCATCCGCCAAAACCACTCTTGCTTGAGCCTGATCTCGAAGAAGACTTCGAGCCTGAGCTAGATTTAGAGTTCTTCGAAGAGTTTAATCCGCTGGAAGTACCTCCGATTCCATTTTTTGAGGAAGAACCTCTTCTAGTAATGGAGCCTGTAGAGGAAGTCGATGTTTTGGGCTTTACAACAGAACCGGGGACCTTCTTATTCTGGAACTTCTCACTGCTATAGGTAGGCGGCTTATAAGTTGTTCTCGTGCCTCCATAATAAGTTGGACGGTCCTTAGACCATCCTCTGGAAGAGTAATTGCCTCCACTGTTAAACAGCATGTGATACAGCAGCAAGTCATCCCAGCCAAAACCTGAATGATATCCACCATAGTTATTCACTACCGTCGTTCCATTATTGGATACAACACCTTGGCCTTCCTGTTCTACCTCTTGTGCACCTTCCGGATATGGAATATTCCAATCCACATTTTTGTCAAAATAGGCTTTAACCTCTTCAGTAGACCAGGACACTAGCTGTGGTTCATCTCCAGAAGTATTTGCGCTAGCCCCTGCGCCGCCAGGAATAAACATAGCATTCGCTAACAAAGCTATGCCTAGCGAAGTAGATAATACTCGAATGGGCTTACCATCAGAAGTGAATAATTTGGATACCGCTAATTCCTTATCCTTTTCATCTTTAGACATCGTAAGGTTCTCCTTCCCTTATCTCAATCATTCGTTGTGCATCGGAACAAGTAAAAGCTCCAGCTTGCCTTCATCTACATTCAGCCGTCCTTCGACCGTTTCATATTCAACACTGCCAACCACTATATAATTGACATGCTCTAGCGCTGCGATCATATTCATGCTCCACGTGCGTTCCTCAATGACTCGCAGCCCGCCTTCCGGCATTTTTTCAAATAAGATTACATTCATCCCATTGTCCATTATTACCATTCCTTCCTAAGTTCTGCTATAGCATCTGATACGTCTTTATTACCTTTTCGTTTCAGTTCTAGAATTGCGCAGACTGCCCAACCTTACTCTTGTCGTTAGAACGTTTATATAAAAGAAGAATTCCTAACGAGCACAAGCTAACGAGGAGCAACACGCCATATACATGCTGATATGCTTTTACTGGAGAGATATCACNNCAGTACCGGCAGCACGATAAGCACCAGGCAAGTAATTCCGAACAATCCGTTCCAGCCAAAGTACTGGCTGATGACGCCTCCGACAATAGGGTCGGATAACCGTCGATAAATAACCGTCGATAATGCATATCCAATCGAATAGCTGGAAATGACCCATGAGCCTAGGTCAGCAGAAATTTGGAGATCCTGAATAATGGTTGGAAGCGATACATTAAACATCGTTGTATTCATCACTACAATAAAGAGGCACATCGTCCATAATGGCATGACTATTTTATCATTCATTCCTACTCCATCCCTGTCCTAATTTATCTATAC
>DOJM01000520.1:2351-9431 GCA_003529225.1 Paenibacillus sp. | reverse complement strand
AAGAGGTTGGCAATTAGAAGAGGAGGATTACTTGCGCCACATCATTCCACACTCCTGTTCGATTATGATCTCCATTCTCCGCAATATATACTTGTAGTGTTTCAATCAGACCTGTCTTGTGCTAAAGATAAGATTGTGTCGCGCATGAACTAGGGATAGATTGGGAAGCATCGTTTGGTTTCTTAAAATATAAGCGTTTGTGTTTGATTTAGCATGAAGTTAACAAGGATTCACATAGAGACTTTCTAAATAGGAGGTAGTAGCCATGAGGGGTTTGACAAAAGAAATTGCGATGGAAATTGTTCGACGTACGATGCATGTGATTGGGTACAACGTCAATGTTATGGACAAGCGAGGACGAATTATTGGATCTGGAGATGGTAAGCGGTTAGGGCAATCACATGAGGGTGCATTACTCGCGATCGAGCGTCGTGGTAGATTCGAGATTGATCAGGAGAGCGCCGCAAGATTGCAGGGGGTATTGCCTGGCACAAACCTTGTTATTGAGTTTGAGAATGAGATTGTTGGTGTTATTGGGATTACAGGTGATCCCAGGGAAGTGACGAAGTATGGTGAATTGGTGAAGATGACGGCGGAGATGTATCTTGAGCATATGAAGCTGTTAGAGCAGNNAATGAAGGAGAATTTCCTGCTCGCGGTGATGAATGGCGATGAGGGGAACGTGCAGACTTTACGACATCAAGCACAGCAGATTCATTTTCAGGTGGATAAGCCTCATATCGTATGCATCATTGAATTAATTGATCGTAATGAAGCGGAGCTAATGGCGACAATGAAGCGGGTAGCTGATGTATTGGAAGGACGCCCGGCTGTTCAATTGATTACCATTCGTAATGCCAGACAAGTTGTTCTGATCAAGGAGCATCTCCACGAGCGGAAGCCACATACGGATATATGTGAAGGGATTCACCAAATAAGACGCTGGTTAGATGTTAAGGAGATTTCTCCACTACGTATCGCGGTAGGGAAACCTTTTACAGGGATTCAAGGGATGATGAAGTCCATTCAATCCGCAGAAGATACGATGCATGCAGGCTATGCAATATATCCAGATGAGCCGGTTTATTATGCAACGGATCTGCAACTGGAGACGATGGTCGTTCCAAGTGTGCAGCATTGGATGTCGGAGGAGTTGCTGCAGCTATGGGCGCATTTTATGGAGGAGGATCGTAGTGGTGAGCTTCAGCAGACATTAGATCTATTTTACTTCGAAAATGGGGAGCAACAGCATATCGCTGAACGACTGCGTATTCATCGGAATACGTTACGCTACCGACTCCAGCGCATAACCGAACTCACAGGCAAAGATCCAAGAAATTATCAGGAGCTGTTCCTACTCATGAGTGCGCGTTGGTTATATTTATTGGAACATCGTGGTAATTACCGTGATGAATAAGTGGATATATGTGCATTTGCACAAAAAAAGACATCAAACGATGCGAAATGTTTATTTCTCTGCATAATGAAACGCTTACAAAATATCGCTAAAGTATAGATATGAGCTCAAACCACATATCGACATATACGATTCTATGTAAACTTGGGAGGAATAACTCATGACAGTGAGTGTAAGCGTTTTAGGTGCTTANNTGGTGCGTTAGTAGGCGGTTTAGTCGGCGGGGTGAGTATGGTGGATACCATTACGCTGATGATGGATGGTGCCAAAGGGATGATTCCTGCCGTGCTTCGTATCTTGGCAGCAGGTGTGTTAGCAGGTGTATTGATTGAATCAGGCGCGGCGAAAAAGATTGCAGAGACGCTGGTTCAGAAGGCCGGCGAGACACGAGCATTACTCGCATTAGCCTTAGCAACAATGGTGCTTACAGCGGTCGGCGTATTCGTGGATGTAGCTGTTATTACTGTAGCACCCATTGCATTAGCTATTGCACAACGTGCGAATCTATCGAAATTGGCAATCCTGATCGCTATGATCGGTGGCGGTNNCAAAAATGGCGATATTACTGGCGATGATTGGCGGAGGCAAAGCAGGGAATATCATGTCACCAAACCCGAATGCGATTGCCGCATCAGATGCATTTCACATTCCATTAACTTCGTTGATGGCAGCAGGTATAATCCCAGCCGTGTTCGGGATTATCGTCACGTACTTCATCGCAAAGCGTTTAAACAATAAAGGCAGTAAAGTAGAAGCTTCTGAGGTAACAAATAATCCGAATGAGCAGCTTCCAAGCTTCTTTACAGCCTTTCTAGCTCCACTTGTAGCCATTATCTTGTTATCCCTTCGTCCAATTGCAGGCATCGTAATCGATCCAGTTATCGCGCTTCCAGTAGGAGGTATCGTAGGCGCCATTGCAATGGGAAGATTTAAGAAGTTAAATGAGTTCGCTGTATTTGGTCTTGGTAAAATGACGGGGGTAGCCGTCATGTTAATCGGGACAGGTACACTAGCTGGTATCATTGCAAATTCGCAATTAAAGGATGTTATTATCGACGGCCTTACTGCATCTGGCCTACCGGCATACTTGCTTGCTCCAATCAGTGGTGCGTTAATGTCTCTTGCAACAGCATCGACAACAGCAGGCACAGCCGTAGCAAGCTCTGTGTTCGGCTCCACCATTATGGGGCTTGGCGTAGCATCGCTAGGAGCGGGGGCCATGATTCACTCTGGTGCGACTGTATTAGATCATATGCCTCACGGTAGCTTCTTCCACGCAACAGGTGGTAGTGTGAACATGCAGATGAAAGAACGTCTGAAATTGATTCCTTATGAAACTGCAGTTGGTCTAACACTAGCGATCGTTTCGACATTAGTATTTGGTNNCACGGGGAGTGGAGAGCATGAAGTTTGTATTGGCACCGGATTCATTTAAAGAAAGTATGACCGCAATGGAAGCCTGTGAGGCCATAGAACGAGGACTTCGTTCCTCTTTTCCCGATGCAGAATATATTAAAGTTCCGATGGCAGATGGCGGCGAAGGTACGGTTCAATCGCTTGTCGATGCGACCGGCGGACGCATTGTACAATGTGACGTAACAGGGCCGCTCGGTCACCCTGTGAGTGCATTCTATGGCATTGTGGGAGATGGAAAGACCGCGATTATCGAGATGGCAGCTGCTTCTGGACTTGGACTTGTACCAAAGGAAGAGCGTAATCCATTGATCACCACGACAAAGGGTACGGGAGAGCTTATCGTTCATGCGCTGAATGCAGGTGTACGTTCCATTATTATGGGTCTTGGTGGCAGTGCGACCAACGATGGTGGTGTAGGCATGGCACAAGCGCTTGGATTCCGCTTCTTGCGAGAAGATGGAACGGAGATTGGGTACGGTGGAGGATCGATAAGTGAAGTTACTCGTATTGATAGTGCTCATGTAGATCCGAGACTCCAAGGTCTCCAAGTAGTAGCCGCATGTGACGTGGATAATCCTTTAACTGGAGCGCGCGGAGCATCCGCCATCTTCGGCCCGCAAAAAGGTGCAACACCCGACATGGTGAAGCAATTGGATGCAAATCTTGCACGTTTAGCAAACATCATTGAGCGCGATCTCGGTAAAGAAGTGAATGATACAGCAGGTGCGGGTGCAGCAGGTGGACTTGGTGCTGGCGTGATGGCCTTCTTAGGAGCCAAGTTAAAGCGAGGCGTGAACATCGTCGTCGATGCCATGAATCTTGCGGATAAAGTGAAAGATGCAGATTATGTCATCACAGGCGAAGGTGGTATGGATAGCCAAACCGTCTATGGCAAAACACCGATTGGTGTTGCTAAAGTAGCACAAGCCGCTGGTGTACCTGTTATTGCCTTAGCGGGTTCCCTTGGTACTGGTGTAGAAGCCGTGTACGAGCATGGTATCGATATGTTCTTTTCCATCGTGCCCGGGGTATGTACGTTAGATAAAGCGCTCACCAATGCTTCCTTCAACATGGAGCGCACTGCGCGCAATATAGGTACATTAATCAAACATAGTAAACGTTAATCGCAAGTATAAACGCCTTCGGCGTCGCATGGAATAAATTAATATATTTTAAAAAAAGATCTGACTCAGGCCATGANNTTCGTCTTTGCAGCTAATCTAAGCTTAAGTTTAGGAGACGTGAGATTCCTTGACAAGAACAGGTACGGTGTTATCCTCTACCTGCACATCATCCTTTGTCTTAGAGAGGACAATGTTCAGCACAATCGCTGTAAGCGAGCCGGATACGATACCGTTCTGTAGCAGCATCCGCGCAAATTCAGGCAGCTCTGCGAACATTGCAGGAAGTGTCGCTGAACCTAAGCCAACAGCAATACTGCAAGCAGCAATCAGTAGATTACCATCCTTACGGAGATCCACATCGGATAGAATGGATATCCCGGAAACGGCNNCACCAAGTACGGCATTCGGTACAATCGTCGTCAAGGCAGCCAGCTTAGGCAGGAGTCCTAGTACAATCATGATCCCGCCAGCGGCAAAAATAACATTACGGGTCTTAATGCGAGACAGCGAAATCAAACCCACATTTTGAGAAAAAGCAGTGTATGGGAAAGCATTAAAGATTCCGCCCAGCATAATTGCTACTCCCTCGGAACGTAGTCCGTTTACGATCTGCTTCTGTTCAACTTTCTGATCAATTACTTTACCAACTGCAAAATAAACCCCAGTAGACTCCACCATACTAACAATGTTAACGATGATCATAGTGAAGATTGCCGTAAGACTGAATTCAGGCCATCCGAAGTAAAACGGCTGTGCAATGCTTACCCAAGAAGCGTCACCTACCGTAGAAAAGTTAACGATACCCATTCCATAAGCAATCGCTGTACCCACCACAAGACCTACCAGAACTGAGATCGAGCGCAGGAATCCTGTGGCGAAACGGTTAACCGCTAGAATGACAAGTAGTGTAATCAGTGCAAGCAACAAATTGCGGGGTTGTCCAAAATCAGCGCTGCCTTCTCCGCCAGCAACGTTATTCATAGCTACTGGAATAAGAGATAGCCCGATAATGGTCACGACAGAACCCGTTACAATCGTCGGGAAGAACTTCAGCAGCTTCCCATAAAGCGGGGCCGCAAGAACAACGAACAAACCGGAAATAATGATCGCACCGTACGCAGTCGCCAGATTATGTGTCGAGGCAATCGCAATAATCGGACCAACCGCTGTAAAGGTACATCCAAGAATAACCGGGAGCCTGCTACCAAAATACTTGGTGCCCATTATTTGCAGCAGTGTAGCCAATCCGCAAGTGAACAAATCGGCTGCGATGAGGTAAGCCATTTGAGTCCCATTCAGCTTCAAGGCGCCCCCAACAATCAGCGGTACAATTACTGCTCCTGCATACATGGCTAGGACATGCTGAAGTCCTAACGTAAATACCTTTTGCTTGCTTAACATCCCGCACTCTCCTTGATTTTCTCTAATGAGCTTTCATTATCAATGAAGTGAATTTCACCAGGTGACATAGATGCAATACGGGCCAAGGCATGGACCTCTATGCCTCTGTTCTCCAGAAGGCTCCGACCTTCCTGGAAGCTCTTTTCAATGACACAACCGACGCCAAGGAGCTCTGCTCCTGCCTCTTTCACGATATCAACCAGTCCTACAAGTGCAGCACCAGTAGCGAGAAAATCATCCACAATAAGCACTTTGTCATTCGGTCCAAGATATTTCTGGGAGACGCTGACCAGATAATCCTCTTGGCGTGTAAAAGAATGTACAGGCGCTGAGTAGACAGCCTCTGAGAGCGTTACTGCTTTCTTTTTCTTCGCATAAATAAACGGTACACCTAATGCAATCGCAGTAGCCATGGCGAACTGAATCCCACTAGCTTCAATCGTAATCACCTTAGTGATCGGTTGATGACCAAACAGCTTTTTGAACTCCTGACCGATTTGCAGCGCTAGCTCCGTATCGACCTGATGATTCAGAAATGAATCTACCTTCAGTACCGTATCTGATAAAATAAGACCCTCTTGTCTAATGCGCTCTTGAAGTACTTTCATCGTGAACTAATCTCTCCTCTTCATTAGAAAAACAAAAAAAGGACAAATCCCTTGAGTCGTTTCTCTCAAGTGAATCTGTCCTTCTGGGCTTTTGTCCCTTAGTGGTGTAACACTACATAGTGTCCGCATCGCTCGGTCCAGACCTTTCCTCCAATGAAGGAAGCGGAACCCTAGATGCGCTATTTCACTCATAGTCGGATAATTACGATGGTTATCCGGTAGAAACTTATGGGCCATATCCCCAAGATTATATGAGTTTGTTTTTAATGTTCGGTATGAATACCTTGTATATCTTACACGCTCTGTCTGGTGCTTACAAGCAAAATTTTTAGTATTTTGCATACCATTTTCAGGGTATTTTCACGAAATTCAATTGTTTACATTTAGTAGTTGTTACTCCAAGATCTTCTGCGCCGTTTCTTCGGTCGTTACGAGCACATTCATATACCCGCCATTTAGCGCACCCAAGATGCCCGAGACCTTCTCCAGCGATTCCGCTACACCAATAGCGTACCTCGCCTGCTTGATCTGCTCCAGCTCATCAATCACAGCATGGCCAACGCTTTTTTGCAGCAGATAATTTTCTAGGAATGGATGACAATATCCTTAGGTGATATTCTATAGGTACTTTTTAGTACCTATAGCACTTTAAAGTACGTACTATACTTAAATGACTCATGCCTTCATAATTGCACTTACCGGCCGGTGATTAACAAAGTGTAGGAGTGAAAGACATNNTTAGCGCCTTTGCGATCGGAACCACCGAGTTTATCAGTGTAGGGCTGCTGCCTTTAATCGCTGATGACCTGCATATACCGCTGACCACAGCTGGATTAACTGTTACTTTATACGCTTTAGGGGTAACCTTTGGCGCTCCTATCTTAACGTCACTGACCACTGCGATATCGCGCAAAACATTATTGCTTTTCATTATGATTGTGTTTATTATCGGCAATAGCCTTGCCGCGGCTGCGGACAGTATTACAATTCTGCTAATAGCTAGAGTAATATCTGCCCTTTCGCATGGTCTGTTCATGTCGATTGCTTCGACCATTGCCGCCGACCTTGTGCCTGAGAATCGTAAAGCCAGTGCTATTGCGATTATGTTCACAGG
>DOJM01000520.1:0-2343 GCA_003529225.1 Paenibacillus sp. | reverse complement strand
CTGGCGAGCTGCATTCATCGCCATTATTGCCATCGGGCTTATAGCGCTCATCGGTAATCTGATCTTGGTCCCTGCCACAGGGCTGCGCAAAGGAACCCGAACACCGCTTAGCGAACAAGTCAAACTCGTAACGAACGGACGGTTATTGCTCGCTTTCGCAATCACCGCTTTAGGGTATGGAGGTACCTTTGTAGTCTTTACTTATTTATCTCCACTTCTTCATGAAATTAGCGGTTTCAAAGAGAGTACCGTTGCCATCATTCTTCTTGTTTATGGCATAGCGATCGCCATCGGCAACGTCATTGGAGGCAAATTAGCCAATCGTAACCCTATGAATGCCCTGTTCTACATGTTTGCTGTACAAGCTGTTGTACTGTTCGTCTTAACCTTTANNGCACCCTTTAAAGTGGCTGCATTACTTACGATCTTCTTTATGGGATTGTTAGCCTTCATGAACGTACCTGGTCTACAAGTACACGTAGTTACACTTGCAGATCGATATGCTCCGAGTGCGCGAGATGTAGCATCTGCGCTGAATATTGCCGCGTTTAACGCTGGTATTGCCATCGGTGCCTATCTTGGCGGTATCGTCACGGATCATATGGGACTGATTCATACCACTTGGGTGGGTGCAATAATGGTTCTAACCGCTTTATTCCTAACCGCTTGTAGTCGTGCGCTGGAGAAGAAAGATGAGACTCTTCTCCAGTCTAAAGCTGCTTAATCAGCCCTGCATTCCCAAACCAATCAAACTTTTAAATATCTCAGGAGGTAATTTCATTATGGCTCAACATCTACAGGATACAACTGCATTACACAACGGGATAAACATGCCTTGGCTTGGACTCGGTGTATTTCAAGTCGAAGAAGGCTCTGAGCTGATTCAAGCGGTCAAATCTGCTATTGCACACGGCTACCGTAGCATCGACACAGCAGCGATTTATCAGAATGAGACTGGTGTAGGTCAAGCGGTCAAAGAAGCTCTGCAGGACAATAACCTGTCCAGAGAAGAGCTCTTCGTAACTTCAAAGGTCTGGACTGCAGATATGGGCTACGAAGAAACCATTGCCGCCTACGAAGCTAGCCTAGCTAAGCTTGGGCTTGAATACCTTGATCTATATCTTATCCACTGGCCTGTAAAAGGAAAATATAAAGAGACTTGGAGAGCACTTGAAACCTTGTATAAAGAGGGACGCGTAAAAGCAATTGGGGTCAGCAATTTCCAGATCCATCATCTTGAAGATGTGATGAAGGATGCGGAATTTAAGCCGATGGTAAACCAAGTGGAGCTTCATCCTTATTTGAGTCAGCAAGCGCTGCTTAGCTTCTGCAAGGAACAAGGAATTCAATTGGAGGCATGGTCTCCATTAATGCAAGGGCAATTGTTGGATCAGCCTGTACTGAAACAAATTGCAGCTAAACACGGTAAATCCGTAACTCAAGTGATTATCCGTTGGGACCTGCAGCGTGGAATTATTACCATTCCAAAGTCCACTAAAGAGCATCGGATCATCGAAAACGTAGATGTGTTTGATTTTCAGTTAACAGAAGAGGATATGAATCTAATCAACGCCCTGAACCAAGATCAACGGGTAGGTCCTGATCCTGATAATTTCGACTTCTAATTAAGCAACCTCGGTTAAGTAACAGTAAAAAAGACCCTACCTTTCAGAAATGAAAGAGGGGCCTTTTTGTCTTTACGAACCTTTGCACTAGCACAATAAGGATCGGCAACACAAGAAACGAAGCATGTGTTACATCATTTTGATTTCAAGCAATTCATATTTGATGATACCCATTGGTGCGTTTACACTAACGATATCCCCGACTTTTTTACCCAGCAATTCCTTGCCCAGCGGACTTTCATAGGAAATCTTGTTGTTTAGGACATCTGCTTCAGCAGCCCCTACAATTCTATATTCAATCTTCTCGGAGTATTCGATATCGTTCAGGGTAACGATACAACCCATGCTAACCTTTGATAGATCCATCTGACTCTCATCAACGATCTTGGCTTTGGTCAGCATTTTCTCCAAAATCATAATACGAGTCTCCATGAACGATTGGTCGTCCTTGGCCGAATGGTACTCGCTATTTTCCTTCAAGTCTCCATAGCTGATCGCCAATTTGAGCCGTGCTGCCAATTCCTTGCGCCCTGGGCCCTTCAATTCCTTCAGTTCTTCCTCTAATTGAGCCAATCCTTCTTTGGTCAAGAACACTTCTTCATTAGACATGTATACAACTCCTATTTTGGATGCTTTATAATAGTTTAACCTATATTTCACATTCATGCGACAAGCATAAACGCCCTCGGCGTCCTTGTAAGGATGGTAAGCGTTTAAG
>DOJM01000341.1:5890-7038 GCA_003529225.1 Paenibacillus sp. | reverse complement strand
TCTGCCGCAACATTAAGAGATACCTTACCATTCACAAGCAGACGTGGTCCGGCTTGGAGCGCCCCTTCCATAGATCCGGAAGCGAAATGGTTCGTAAACTCTAGTCCGGGAATAAGCGAGGCCAGGTGATTGCTGTCATAGGTGAAAATCGTGCGGCGATCTCCAGAGCTATTTTTGAGCATTTTTCCACCACTGACCATGTAACCGTAAGGAGCTTTGTAGGCCCCTTTAGTGTAGGCATCAAAGAACGTACCATTAATAGCCACTACGGCATTATTGCGCTTGGCTAGACTGCTCAGGTCCTCCACTTTTCCTACCGTATTTCCTGCTAGTACAACGTCGAGCTTCACTTTAGGATGCAGTAGGGATACCGTAACCGTTTGGGCTTTGAAGGATCTTCCGCCCACCTTGAAAGTTTTGCTAGCACTGACAACGGGGGAAGAATCTGCTTTGATAAGTGCGCCAGTCNGTACAGGTACCGTTGATGAAACCCCGTTATTAGTAAGGGTTACAGAAGAGGCTTCCTGATTCCACTCTAATTGAAAGCCCAGCGTTTTGCTGACAAAGGACAAAGGGATATATACCGTACCGTTATCACTAAAAGCGGAATCGGTTAGTGTAACTGGCTTGTCGTTGACTAGCGCAGCTGCTTGTCCTACAGTAAGTGTAATCTTAGTGTCTGCATTCGTAATGGTTATACGTTTGTCACTAGCATTCATTTCAGCATGTATACCAGTGAAATTATTTAAGAGACGCAGCGGGATGTACGAGTGATTATTCTTGGTCACATACACGGTGTTTTTCGGAACCGGAGCAGCACCAGCAGTGGAGGAACAAACTGTATAAACCGGAACCAAACATAGTAGAAATGCGAGAAAGAACGGAAACAATAACTTTTTCATATTAACCAAAATCTCCTTATCCTGTAGCTGATGTAAAAGCGGTAAGGTTTATTATACCTCAAGATCTAAAACATGGATAACCTCATTTTTCAAATACTCATGGAAAGATTCTGATAGAATGTAGATACCATTACAAGAATAGCACTAGAACTCAACAACTAAAGGGAGATCTTTATGACTACAATAGGTTTAATTCGCCATGGAAGTACCGCGTGGAATAAAGAAGGCAGAGCGCAAGGGCATACG
>DOJM01000341.1:3802-5882 GCA_003529225.1 Paenibacillus sp. | reverse complement strand
ACAAACAGCAGAGGTAATTGCAACAAGGCTTGGCATGGAGATCACCGGTTTAGTACCAGGTATCCGTGAGATGAACGCAGGGCAGATTGAAGGTACTACGGAACAAGATCGCGTTGAACGATGGGGAAGTGAGTGGAAGGAGTTAGATTTGGGACTGGAAAGTCCGGAGGCCAGTGAGATCAGAGGCAGTCAGGCCATCGAAGATATCGCGGAGAAACATCCGGGCAGTCGTATATTGGTCGTTAGCCATGGTGCGATTTTACGGAGTAGTCTTAGAAGACTTTTTCCAGAACTGAATGTAACTGTTTTGCTGAGTAATACATCTATTACCCGGATTATTAAATCCGATTCGACATGGAATTGTGAACTATACAATTGTGCACGGCATTTGAAGATATAATTAGTGTTCAGATAATGTTCAGAGCATTTTAATATAGTAATTGCTCAGATAGTTAATTATTTTTGTAGTCAGAAGGATGTGCGAATTTAAGGTGGCAGAGGTCCAGATTTACTTACAAACGTTATTCTCCATTCTCATCGCAGCAGCGGCCGGTTATTTAGTGCTAAGACTTTACCGGGATATTTCATCTAAAACGCCTCAAAAAAGAGCGATTCATACTGGTCTTTCCGTGATCATTATCATCGCCTCCCTATGGATCATGCACCAGCTAGGTGTAGAAACCTTACTGGGAAATGAAGTGGCCGATGATGGGGTTATTATACCGCTGGTGGTCTATAGTATTACGATAGCCCTATGTATGTTTTTACTTACACGCATGAATCTAGTATTGGCTGAAAGAGAGCAATTGAAAGAACTGGCGTATAAGGATGCTTTAACGGGGTTATTGAATAAGAATGGAATGGATCATTTTTGGGATCGATGCAAAGTAAATGAGCAGCTTGCCGTTTTGTTTCTGGATCTGAATCGTTTCAAATCGATCAATGACAGCTTGGGGCATCATGTGGGGGACTTATTGCTGCAAGAAGTGGGTAAAAACCTAATTCAATTCTCCAGCAAAAGAAAACGTCATATTTTCCGCGTCGGCGGGGATGAATTTGTGATTGTCGCCAAAGGTAGCACTCAGAAGGAAGCGGAGCAGCTTGCTGTGCGGATTCTGGAGAAGACGACTAAGAGTTACCAGCTTGGCGAACATAACTTGTTCGTATCCATGAGTATAGGGATCAGCATAAGTCATGGTAAGGTAGATCATTTTAGACTGCTAAATGAAGCAGATACAGCGATGTACGCTGCCAAACAGCTTGGTACGGGGCGTTACTCCGTCTATAAGAATTAGAATGAGTTGGTATAAAATACAAGCGGCAGCCATGGACCTTTACAATAAGTCCACGACTGCTGCTATTTTTATTGGACTAACTATTCTCTTTGAAATGAAATTATGCGCCAGGCGAATGAATGCTGTTAGTCACATCCTTGCGGCCTTTCATGAGGAACAAGCAGACAAGAGCAACTGCCATACTAATCGCCGCCACGTAGAACAGGATCGAGTAATCAAAGATATCAATCATAAGTCCCAATAGTGGAGGCGAACTGATGGCCGCAAGGGAAGAGACGAGATAGTACATCCCTGTTCGTGTACCAATGCTCTCTTCTGTCCCTGTTGCCACAACATAAGGATAGGAATTGATATTAATACAAGCCCAGAAGACTCCACCTAGCAACAGTAACCCTCGAAGGAGCAATAAGTCCTTTGCAAAACCGACGAGAGCAAAAATGGTCATTAGTCCGCATACGCCGATGATGATCATTTTTTTCTTCCCGAATCTTCCGCCCAGCCAACCGCTCGGAATGGCGAACAGCACAAAGGCCAAAGAGAAGAAAGTGAGCGAGAAAGAGGCCGCCTGTTCGCTTAGGCCGAGATGATGTTTGCCATATAAGGTAAACAGTGTCTCAACGCCTTGATATGCTACGAACCAGAAGAAAATCGCCGCTAGCAAAAATACTGTGGTACGGTCAAGCTGACTTCGAAAGGAAATACGAGTTGGCTTGGTGGCAGTAGCTGCTTCTGAAGGAAGCTTCATTTGCAAGTTTACGCCATCCCGATTTTCTTTAATGAAGCGA
>DOJM01000341.1:782-3755 GCA_003529225.1 Paenibacillus sp. | reverse complement strand
GGGTTTGATTTATACAGGATAGAACCTACACCGAAAGCGAGAATAGAACCGAACCCACCCATGAAATTAATCAGCCCGTTGGCCTTCGTACGCTGCTCTTCAGGCGTAATGTCCGGCATGAGGGCGACGGTTGGTGAACGGTATAAGCTCATGGCCAGATTCATTAGCATCATAAACAACAGAAGTGTAAATAGTCCGGTATGAAACGGAATCAGCATGGTTAGCACGGCAGCGAAAGGCATACCGATCATAAGATAAGGCATTCTGCGTCCAAAACGCGAGGTAGTGCGGTCACTACGGTTGCCAATCCAAGGCTGCAGGAATAAGGCAAAGTAATTATCAATCGTCATCAAGAAGCTGATAAGTGCCACACTATGTACGTATTTTTCTAGAAAAAAGGGTACAAATGCGTTATACAGACTCCACGTAATGCTGATGCTGAAAAAGCCGAATCCGAGCAACCAGACTTTTTTCACACAGTCGCACTCCCTTATTATTTAGCTAGAAGCCCAGCCAGCACATCTGGATGATCTGTAATAATACCTGACACTCCAGCTTCGATTAAAGCCTTCATCCGCTCTGGATCATTAACAGTCCAAGGATGATAAGCGATGCTATGTTTAGCTGCTTCTTCGACGAATTCAGGAAGCACCGCTTGATGATAAGCATGTAGTGCGTTTGCGCCAAACGTAGCTGCATAATCCCAAGGACGGTACAGACCCACCCCGTATAGAATTCCTGTCTTGATCTCAGGTGCGATCGTTTTACTGTGAGCTAATGAATAATGGTTAAAGCTTGAAAAAATCACGCGATCGCTCATCTTGAACTCCCGTACAGCCGCGATAACCTTTTCCTCCATACCCGGGTAAAAGAAAGTACCATTTTTAAACTCGATGTTCAGTACTGTATCTCGACCTCGCAGCAGATCTAACAAATCTTCTAGCAAGGGGAGTTTCTCGCCTTTGAACTCAGGACTGAACCAAGAGCCCGCGTCCACTTCCAGAATTTCTGCAAGGGTTTTATCCTTCACATAGCCACTTCCGCTTGTCGTACGGTTTAGGGTTTCATCATGAATAAGAACAAGCCCGCCATCCTTGGTCATTTGTACATCGGTTTCAATCCCGGTTGCACCTAACTCAAGACCTTTGCGGAACGCTGCCATAGTATTTTCCGGACACACTGCCGATGCGCCACGATGCGCAAAATTAACGATGTTTCTCATAAGATATTAATCCCTCCAATTTAGTGGTTGCTATCGCCCTGTAGATGAGGACTACTTGTCATATTCCACACAGAGTAAAGAAACCCTGTTTAGAAATGTTAACAGGGCTCTATTTCTTGAAATTTTACGTACAGTTAACCTTACAGCAATTTTCGGTTCAATGGCTCATAGCTCCATAAGGGATTCGTTCCAGTAATCCTGATCCGTATATATCTTGCAGCTTCAGCTCTGGCATATGAATATAACCGATATAACAGTCACATACCTTCATTCGGCAGGCTCTTACAGCGGATAGACCTTCCAAGCCATCGAGGTAGAGATTGCCTATGACACCTCTGTCCTTATAGCAGCGCTTCACCAGTCCAGCGCCTTGTACATAAAAGACTTCATTTCCAGCATTGCAGGTTTGACCAAGACTCTCGTAATCCATAGCATTCACAGCAAAATGCGGATCAATCTTGCTAAGAATGGAAAGATCCTCGGCAGTATAGTAATCCGGTTTATCTTTATAAGCATTGACCCATAGATATACACTCTCCGGTAATGCTGCGCGAAGCGAGGCTATCGCAGGAAAGGCGCTGCGGATCCCAACGCTCCCTACACTGAAAGGCACATTATTCTCATACAAGGTCATGCATTGCGTTAGAAACTTATCCTCGCTCACCTGTCCGGGGTGGTAAGTAGCCCAAAAGGCAGCCTTGTTTCGATTCAGCTTATGAATGAAGTCAAGATNNCATATTGGAGAGCGAGATCATCGCTTCTTTGTACCAGCGATGAATCAGCCCTTCGCCATAAGGATTGAAAAAGATAGACAGCCGATGGCCCGCTGTACCTTGCAGAGAGGCCCACTCGACAAAGGTCTCCAATCCTTGTCGATCCTTCGCGAGAGTGGATGCGCTGTCTCTTGTTTTGCCGAAAGGACAGTAGGGGCAGTCATAGTTGCAGGAGGTGAGAGACCCACGGTAGTAGAGGACCGCATTCATGGCAATACGAACCTTTCCATTTGCTCTCGTATCTCCCCTGAAATAAACCAATCACCGATGGAATCGGAGTAGCCCATGCCTTCAGTAGTGAGGCGTAATACGCCATCTTCTTCTTTCCCTAAGCCGGTATGAAGCAGGTTAGACAGTTCAGGATAATCACTCCAGAGTGAATTTCCGAAGCGCAGACTATAATCTTCAAGCCTCAGACCTTCACTATGTAAAATCGCCTTTAGAATAAAGCGGCGCTTCTGTTCTTCTAGACTTATCACAATTCCGTAATCTGCCGTATCGTAACGGTCTGCACTGACGTAATCAGCAATAATGCTCTCGGTTGCTTTACGGCTCACCCCATAACGGGAAGCGTAATGCACATTGCGAGTATAGGACCTAGCCCCGCAGCCCAGCCCGACCATGCCTTCTTCCTGACAGCTGTAGTCAAGAATGTGTTTAGCTGTTCCTGCGTCTTCCTTGGCGAAACGACGCATGGAGTATTGGCGATAACCTCTCGCTTTAAGCAGTTGCCCAGCAGCTTTGTAGCAGTCTAGGCGAATATCCTCCTGACGCTGGATATCCCCTGGCTTTACGATGGTATGCTCACGGGTGTAGAGCGGATAAATAAAGATTTCTTCAGGATCATAGCTAAGCGCTTGATTTAGCGAATACAGCCAAGAGTCGACGGTCTGCCCCGGAAGACCATAGATCAGATCCAAATTTAGAATGGGAAAATCATATTTACCCAGTAGCTCCAGTGCCCGATATACCTCATCT
>DOJM01000341.1:421-742 GCA_003529225.1 Paenibacillus sp. | reverse complement strand
TCTGAATGCCCATGCTGACCCGATCCACAGTATTTTCTTTAAGAATATTCAGCTTCTCTTCGCTGAGCGTCTCAGGTGAAGTTTCCACCGAGATGGAGGCCGAGCTCGTATCTAGTCCCATTGTATCAACGGCAATGCGAAACAAGCGACGAAGCTGATCTGCCGCCAGCAATGTAGGGGTTCCACCGCCAATAGCAAAACGGGCATACGGCTTATGTCTGGTGAACGCTGCCCACTGCTTGGCTTGACGCTCCAGCGCATCTACGTATGTAGTGTGAACATTCGCGCGTTTATCAGGCAGGGTGAACAGGTTGCAGAATC
>DOJM01000341.1:0-395 GCA_003529225.1 Paenibacillus sp. | reverse complement strand
CCCGCCATAAGGATTCTAACGGAATTGGTGGCTGTAGATCCCTGTAAGCCGTTTTATGTGGATAGGAATATAGATAAGATCGATTAGGGTAAGCAGTAATGTTGTCTTTCCATTGATGAAGCTCTTCTAAAGAGAAGGACGATAACGTCATAACAGTTCTCCATCCTTTCCTTTTATAATATAAATTCCCGATAAGGGACGTTCCATACGGTCTCGTGAGCCAAGCGATGCCCCTGATAGCCATCTTCGCCATAGGCGGTTCCATGATCAGAAAACGCCAGACAGAAGACAGGATTCCCACGTTCCCGGAAGGCATCGAATAATCGGCCCAGTTCACCATCCACATATCGGAGTGCGGCGCGCTGGCTGTCTACGGAGTCTTTTTTAGCACCGGG
>DOJM01000102.1:4279-4511 GCA_003529225.1 Paenibacillus sp. | reverse complement strand
CTGCTGATATTACTAAACAAGTTGCTAAAGACTACGGCATTCTGATTGAAGAAGAAGGTATTGCATTGCGTGGATTGTTCATCATTGATCCTGAAGGTGAATTGAAATATCAAGTCGTTAATCACAATGATGTAGGTCGCAGCGTAGAAGAAACACTTCGTGTCCTTCAAGCCCTGCAATCTGGTGGCTTATGCCCAATGAACTGGAAACCAGGTGACAGAAACCTTTAAAT
>DOJM01000102.1:956-4235 GCA_003529225.1 Paenibacillus sp. | reverse complement strand
CAACTCAGATGGGTTAGTTATTTTAAGGAGGGTGAACAAATATGAGCTTTTGCTGTGGAGCGAGTATGGTAGGAACAAAGGGAACCCTTAAACATTATCGCACGCAAGTCCATAATGTTCCCCTGCTTTTTTGTCCGGTATGTCATCGTGTAGAGGTTCACTATAAGGTCGAGAATGAGTATGAGATCTTGGCGGAATACGCACATGGAGACGGTGTTACTGATGTGGATTTTCAGGACTATGTCATGGAAGACGAAACTGAAATATTCGAGAATGTCATTAACATCGAGAGTGAAGAGCCTCTAGCTATTGTGCGGAGTCAGATCGATATGGCGCTTGACCTGCTTGCTGTAGCCAAACAGATTGAGGATACGAAGTGGGAACGGGAATTGAAGAAAAGATTAGCTGTGATGAGTCAGAGACGCCTTCGTCTGCAACAGAAAGCATAAGATTATTTGCAATTTGGGTCAGACCCATTTCTTTTTCAAGCCTTCGCAACTGCGAGGGCTTTTTAGTTTTTCTATTTTTTTGAAAACGCTTTAATGTATTTGAACGAATTAATAGTAATAAATATAATTTGATGTGATTTTTTATATGTCTTTGGAATCATTTTATGAATTTTTTTATCATTCGACAGTTTCTCTGATTGCGTTGTCTACTTCACTTGGATATGATTGGAATATAATTGAACCGGTTGGAAAAAGTGCAACGATTACCGAATGTTCTGGCGGCTTCGTCATATACTCAAATACATAGTAATTTGATGTCGCTTTAGCGTCTTCGTCAAATGCAGTAAAAGGGGGAACTTCGTATCGTGNTTAGCCAATATCAAGAAAGTCTTCTATTACCGGGAAGAACCTATCAATCAGGGCCTGTGGATACTACATACGAGGATGTACTAGAGAATATTGACAGCGGAATCATGCTTTTTGATGAAGAGGGAGTTATAAGTTTTGTAAATAAGCAAATGTACGGGATGCTTGAATTAACCCGTCACTCCCTTGTTGGCTGTACAATATCACACCTATTATTTAACGTNNCAAAGGAAAATCAAATTATGAATTTTTAGACGAGTATGGCCGTTATTGGAAGGTTACATTATGCTGTGGAGAGCAAATGAAGGGTTGTTATTTGTTTACAGTTAAAGAAATCTCCGATTATAAGTTGATTGAGCAAACGGCTTACCAGAACGATAGTTTGGCTATGCTAGGTAAATTATCTGCATCTATTGCCCATGAAATCCGGAATCCATTAACTGCAATTCGTGGATTTATTCAATTGCTGCACCCGCATCTACAGCAGCTTGGGAAGCAGGAATATGGCAAGATAATCTTGGCGGAGATCGATCGTGCGAATGATATTATCCATGAATTTCTAACTTCTTCCAAGCCGTCAGTTCCTCAAGTGGGGATGATTCCTGTGTCAGCTTTACTCAAGGAAGTAGTGCTGCTTACAGAGAGCGAAGCCCTGATGAAAGGTTGTCAGATCAATCTACATCCTTTTCAGGAGGGAGATATGATGATTTCTGGAGATGTAAAACAAATGAAACAGGTAGTCCTCAACATGATTAGAAACGCTATGGAGGCCGTTGCGGATAGAGTAGATGGTCTAATGGGTAAAATAGAGGTTGGAGCCCACAAAGAGGGTTCTGAGGTCCGTATGTTCATTTCTGATAACGGTAAGGGGATGGATATCCGTACACTGGACAGGTTATTCAATCCATTTTTTACGACAAAAGAGAATGGGACTGGGCTTGGGCTATCCGTGAGTGACCGAATCATCAAAAATCATGGCGGATGTATCTCTGTCAGTAGTAGAGTTAACGAAGGAACTCATTTTGTAATCTCATTGCCATTAATCCATTAGTACATTCAAACAAAATTATAAGGTATTTAAGAGGCTGATCCCTGCGGATAATACAGATGCAGAGATCGGCCTTGCTTATGTTACAATGGGGGTTGGTTTTGGGAGACAAATGGAGGTAGACATAATGAATATAGAATTTAATAGTGGCAGTGCCATTAATGAAATACAGGGTGATGCCTTTATCCTTATCATCTCTGAGTCGGAAGCCCAACATGGTGGCCTCTCAGAGCGGTGGAATGACAGCATTCGATTATTAGGAAAGTCAGGTCTCTTTAGTGGGAAGCTGANNACTTACGTACTGCCTTTAGATTATCCATCCGGTTGTCCTGTAGCTATTTTAGTTGGAAAAGGAGACCAATTTCTTAGGACTGAAGACCTGCGTCAAATGGCAGTTCAGATAGCACGTGCAGCACTTCGATTGAAGGCAGTACAGCTAGTGTTTCAGTTGCCTGAAGGTGTTCAGGAGCTAACAGTAGATAAGGATATCGTATCTATTGCCTATGCGTTGTCTGAGGGGTTGTCACTTGGTTCCTATCTTCGTCCCACATATAAGCAGGAGCAATCTCAATATACAGGTCCAAACTCGGTTATTTTCACTATCGAGAAGAAGCCAGCGGATACTTTCGAGCGTGACTGGAATCTGGGCATGCAGAGAGGGCTGGCTTTTGGTGAGGCTACGAATCTGGCGCGGAACTTGACGAATATGCCCGGCAATCTGCTGACTCCATCTGACCTTGCTGTGGCCGCTATAGAAGTTGCTGAACGTTATGGATTCCCTTCCGAGGTACTGGATGAACGGGAAATTGAGCAAAAAGGAATGGGCGGATTGCTCTCAGTCGGAAAAGGAAGTGTAAACCCTCCGCGAATGATCGTCATCCGTTACCAGGGATCGGGGCACTGGGATAATGTAGTGGGGCTGGTCGGTAAAGGGATTACTTTTGATACGGGGGGGATTTCCTTAAAAAGAGCCCCAGGCATGGAAGAGTTAATCAGTGATATGGGAGGCGCAGCGGCTGTGCTTGGAGTAATGGAGGCATTAGGCCGATTGCGTCCACGAATTAATGTAGTAATGGTCATTCCATCTGCTGAGAATATGCCTTCTGCTAATGCCTTTAAACCCGGGGATATCATTACATCAATGAGCGGAAGAACCATAGAAGTATTGAATACCGATGCAGAAGGCAGACTTGTACTTGGGGATGCGCTGACCTATGCTCGGGAATGGGGGGCGAAACGTGTTATTGATGTCGCAACGCTGACAGGTGCAGTGCTGTCGACATTGGGAGATATAGCTACAGGTGCTGTTACTAACAACGAGGCATTTATGGAGCAGTTTCTGACAGCAGCTAATGTTTCGGGTGAAAAAATATGGCAGCTTCCGGCTTACCCGGAATTCCGCGAAATGCTAAAGAG
>DOJM01000102.1:473-948 GCA_003529225.1 Paenibacillus sp. | reverse complement strand
TATTCGGGGGAGCCACTACCGCTGGGTTATTTGTAGGTGAGTTTGCGGAAGGTCTGCCGTGGATACATCTAGATATTGCAGGAACCGCATTTCTCTCTAAAGAACGTGGAGTTAATCCTAGAGGCGGTACAGGAGTCATGGTTCGCACATTGGTTCAGTGGTTGCTCAGCGAAAGCGAATGATTAGCTCTTCATAATCAACAAAAAGAAAACCTCGCCCTAGGACAATGGATGGAAGACCGACCATTCCCTAAGGCGAGGTTTCTTTGCTTTTGTAAGAATCAATACTGAAGATTAAATATTGCCACTGGATTTTTTAGCCTTCGATTGAGAAGTAAAGGATTGAATACTGTTCATAATTTTATCGCGAGTTCCCTTATTCTTCAGTAAATAGGCTACGCCTAATGCGGCTGTTGTCAAAAATGTATCTTTCATATAATGGCAGCCTACTTCTTCTTATTAACAGGTGTTGAGCA
>DOJM01000102.1:0-456 GCA_003529225.1 Paenibacillus sp. | reverse complement strand
ATTAAGAGAATCAACAAATTACAAGTTCTACGACCAGCCTAATAATCGCCCACCTTGGAAAATAACAAAAGATACGATATACGCCAGTGCAAGAGAATATCCGATGGAGAAGAAAGTCCATTTCCAAGAGGCTGTTTCCTTTTTGATAACCCCTACAGTGGCCAGACAAGGAATATATAACAGGATAAAGGCCATAAAGCTGATTGCACTCAGCGGTGTAAAGACTTGTGAAATTTGATTCTCTAATCCGGCGGTATCCGGTGCGTGATAGATGATATTCATCGTAGACACAATAACCTCTTTTGCTAAAAATCCTGGAACCAAGGTAGAGCCAGCCTGCCACGTTCCGAAACCAAGCGGTTCCAGTAGTGGTGCAATCATACCTCCGAATTTAGCTAGCTAGCTAGGATCCCTTTCTACATCAAACCCGCCAAGACCAGCATAAGACATAAACCA
>DOJM01000104.1:43666-45732 GCA_003529225.1 Paenibacillus sp. | reverse complement strand
AGAGCAAACAGCAGGCCAGATCTTCACTTCATGATCATATATCGTATTGCCGACAATTTCACTTAGAATCAATGAAGACAGAAAATCGAGTGGTGTCAACTGGCTAAGCGTCTTGCGGCCGGTAATAAAAGTAATGATCCACAAACCAAAAAAAGCTAAGGATCAGTTTGATACCTATAGTTACAAATATCTCCATTGCTGCACCCCCAGATGGGACTCGCACAGGGTCGTTGCCCCTATGACACGAAATCCATTCATGAAAGGTATTACACTTCCCTAATAGTATAAATAGTCCGCTTAAGTAGGGATAGTGATTAGAAATGTTGTTCCCTTTCCTTTTTCACTTTCGACCTCAATACTTCCTTTCACTTTATCAATGGTACTGTAGACCATAAGCATCCCCAGTCCCGTCCCTTCAGCTTTGGTCGAATAATACGGTTTACCGAGACGCGATAGTTCTTCATTTGTCATTCCAATGCCAGTATCTCGAATACTGATGATAATATTCTGTTTTTTTTCCGAAATATCAATAAACAGCGTACCGCCGTCCTTTTCCTTCATCGCTTCAATTCCATTTTTGTATAAGTTAATTAGACATTGCTGTATTTGGTTCCGATCATAACTTTTGTTTAGCGAATTATTAAAATTAAATTTGACCTCTACTTTATGCATGGTGGCATAAGGAATGATGATGTTCTTAGTATATTCTGACTCCGCCTTCATATTGGAATGAACCATATTTTCGGATTGTGGCTTGGCAAATGAGAGATAGTCGCTCACGATTTTTTCTGCCCTCTGTAGTTCTAATAAAGATAATTCTACGTATTGTTTCTCCTCTTTGGAGATCGTCTTAGATTTATTTAACAGCTGCAAAAAACCACTAGTCACTGTAAGTGGATTTCTTATTTCATGTGACACACTAGCTGCTAACTCGCTGATAACATTTAATCTTTCCGATTGCATAATTCGCTCGCGATTCTTAATATTGGTAATAATCTTTTCTATTAATATCATATTGATAATCATCACTCCGACATGCGTCGTAAAGGCATTCAAGGTGAGAAACCAATATTCTCTATTTAAACTCCCCTGTGTAAAACCTAATATAATTAGGTAAAATCCCATCGTCAGAAAAGAAATTATTGTTGCCGCGATGATGCGACTTTTCGAATCTAGTTTTAAGAACCTTTTACTATATAGAGGGATCAGCATTAGGGTTGAAGTGGCGAAAAGAAAGGATTGTAAAGTACCCTCTCCCCCTACATAAAATCGATAGATATTTAAAAGGATATATAGCGGTAGAACGTTCTTGTATCCACCAAAAAGAGCCACAATTATAAACGGGATATATCTCAAATCAAAAATAAAGCCCATATCGAGTTTAAAAGGTTTGGCTATACAGAGACACATGGTCACTGCTGACAGTAGAACAAGAATCTTACTATTATATGCAAAAGCTCGATTTTCAAAGAAAATTAGAAATATTAAGATTGGAGTCAATAAAAACAGGAAATTCAAAAGCAAAGTCTCAAACAAGGGATAACTTCCTTTCAGCCTAGTGTTGCTTAAAATAATGGTTTTGGCAGCGTACTGGAAAAATACGCTAAAGTAATATTATAAGTAAAGTTCTCTTTATAAACTATGTATTTCTCANNTATGATATTCATACGGTTGATGATCGATACTAGTAATATTCCTAAGCACATCCCTGTTATAGGGGATACCACAAGAATACCGATTATATTCCTGCTCGAACTAAAAAGTAATTTCATAATGGTTAAAGTAACCGCTACAACAACTACTGATGTCCAAAACTTAATTTTTTGTTTCGTAGATACCACTGGAATTGTCGTTACAGTTTCATGGTGTCGATACAAAGAACTAATTATCATCCAGGTTAGCATGAGTAATCCGAATGCCGAAAAAGAATGCTGCAGTATTTTATAAAGAGGGAAACTATAAATTATTAGCTCTCTTAGAAGCGGATATCGCTCAACAAAGTAACCATTAAAATGTGTAAATCCATCGATGAACACATGAGTTAAGAAACCAATAATCACAGATAG
>DOJM01000104.1:43115-43630 GCA_003529225.1 Paenibacillus sp. | reverse complement strand
TGCAAGGATCACACATAGGGGAATCGCCTGCAAAAATAGTCCTGTTACAGAATGCCCTATACTTTGATAGGGCTCAAGCATAATAAAATACTCAAAATCTGGCGACATGCTTCCAAGTATTAAGCCGGTAACACTAAAGTATTTTGGTTTCACATATTTAAATGGAAGTGCAAAAATAGGATGAGCAAAGGTAAAAGGCATAACCATCTCCTAGTTTATTATATTTTTTTAGCAACAAAGGTTATACAATCTGTTGTCAGTTGTACGGGCTGTCCTTTTCTATCAATTTCATATTCTAAATGTTTTACAAATCGTTGTTGAACTTCCCATTCAGAGTACTGATGAACTAATAAATCCATCATTCTTTCTGTTGATATATTCACTTCAAACATTGGATCTAATTCTTGTCCATTTTCAAGGTTTACCTCTTGTATGTTCGACCCAATAATAAGGCAATTGGTCCCATTTGTTTTTGTTCCACAAATCATTTCATTAAGTTTTCTTTCCAGTACCTT
>DOJM01000104.1:38989-43086 GCA_003529225.1 Paenibacillus sp. | reverse complement strand
TTTCTCTATGGCCGAGTCCAATAAATCAACACAAACTACCTTCCCATCTCTACTTTTCATCGATTCTGCTATGGGTATACTATTCCTGCCAATCCCAGATCCTAAATCTAGTACACTTAAGTATTCTTGATCGGTATACTCTTCTAAAAGATCGATTACCGTTTGTACGGGTCTATGTAACCAGGAACCTGGCTCGAACAAATTATAACTATCGTAACACATGTCATGATATCTCTTCTCTTCATTTCTAATATTCGCTGTTCTTTCCATATCTCACCTCGGGATTTCTTCATTACTTATTTTCAACTAAGCATTGTATTGCTTTCAACTCAGACCTAAAATAATACATATATAGTTATGATTATCCAACTATGCACTCCCAATGTTAATGAAGGAGCTGGTTATCGTAAAGCCTCCTACTCATCTATCCCATCATAGCTATATCCACACGACAGAGCTAGCTATTCAATACATGAAAGANNTGGTTGGTTACAGCGCCTATCACTTCACTAGAGTACACCCTTAACATCTGATACACTGCCATCCTTACCGCGAATGTACATTCACTGTCAGCTTAAGACACCACCGGATTTTCTCGGCCTAATATTTGTAGGATTATTTCCACGCCCCATTCCTGATCAGAAACCAATCGTCGGCACTGCGCTTAATATGCGCAATCGCGAATGCCTATTTACTGATATCTCACCTGGTACGTATTACATACTTGCGGCGGGTATTCCATGGAGTCATAATCCTGTTGACTATTTTAAGTTGGATACATGTTTGCGAGGTAAATATGATGAGCCTGTTGAAGTGAATCTTACAACGAAATTACACGTAAATATCCTTTTAAGAGACCCTCTCCCGTATGATCCACCAATCGTCATTAGTTTGCCGCTACTATTATTTGAGAAATTTAACCGAAAGAGAGCAAACTAGAAGACTTTACAAGCTGAATAATCCCATATACTTAATTAAATTACCGTAATCTTCTTGATAAGAGGTGATGCTTTTAAGTCTTAAGTGCAAGTTAGAGGCTGGTCAAGGAATTTTGTGCTATCAATAAATAATCTGGAGGTATAATTGTATGCCAAACATCTGCGTCATTTCTATTAACGTAACAGATATGACAACTGCTCTTGATTTCTATTGTAATAAATTGGGGTTCGAAATCGACACCCAGTATGATGATAACCTTGTTAGCTTACAGCATGAACCTATTCCGATTGTACTCTGTCAAGTGGAATTCTCTACTCAAGTTCATTACCCAAGAGAATCACAAGTTGTGATTGGACTCCAAGTCGAGGACCTGATTGCTTCCATTCAGCAATATAAACAGTTTGGCGTCCAAGTGCTGCACGATGAACCTCGAGAATGTCCTCCAGGCATCTACAGCGCCATTGCAGATCCATTTGGCAATGTAATTGAGCTGTTAGAATATAGATAATAGTTATAAACCGTTACTTGCAACAGAAGTAACGGTTTCTTTCATTAGTATGAGACATCAATCAATACATGATGGTCTGTTCCAAAATGCACATTAAACTATACAATTATTTCCCTAGAAATCCACCTTCAGATTTTATCACTTGCCCTGTAATCCACTGCGAANNCTAGCTGCATCTTCTGGCAACCCGATTCTTCCCATTGGAAACATAGGCAAAAAATGAATTTTCATCTCATCCGTTATCCACCCGGAATCCGTAGGACCCGGATCAAAGCCATTGACTGTGATATGTAGCGGGGCTAAACCAACAGAAAGAGGTTCGATCAATCCAATTAATGCACCCTTTGTCAATATATAAGCCAGGTTATCAGGGTCAGGCCCTTTAGAAACCATAAAGATAATTCTACCTGGAGTCCCCTTTGAATGATTCTTTTCGAATCTTCTGGCAAATTCAGTACTGAGTAAAACCGTGCCACGGTTGTTCACTACATAGTGTTGATCTAAGGAAGCGATGCTCAGGTTCTGATAATTCGTGGGCACGCAATAAGCCGCATTGTTAATCAAAATGGAAGCATTTCCCAAGGTTTGTTCTACCTGATCCATAATTTTTATTGAAATCTCAGGATTGGCAAAATCCGCTTCCATATGACTTGCCCTGACTCCCAAGCTTTTCAGTTCCGCAAAAAGTTGCTCCGGCCATTCCTTTTCTCCACCATTCCCTTCCGTTTCATCAAAAGGATGCCAATGCGTAAAGAAAATATCTGCCCCCTGGCTTGCAAGTGAACGGCATATGGCTGTTCCGATTCCTGTGGATCTGCTTGCTCCAGTAACGATTGCTATTTTATTTTTCAATGAGTTCATCTATAACATCTCCGATCATAAATTAGAAGGATAGACAGGTAGAGATCCATAGACATAAGCAAATTCAGCATCTCTAAACTATAAGGGAGATAGTGTACCATCTTATTAATTATGTACATTAGTGTAGGAACAGTTACTGTTCTATCCTTTAAACAATAGTAGCTGAAATTCTGCTTCAAACACAGATAAACTTTCCAAACCTATGCTCACATTCCGCTCCAGACCATTAAAGTGCTCCCGGCGGTGCACAAGTGTAACAATGAAGCGATTNNCTTTTATCGCGAAAGCTTGCCACATCCGTAACGTTATAATGGAGATTATCTTTTTCGTATTTTTCCGCTCCGGGCAGGTTAAGCTTAGCAAGCTTTAGCGCACCATGGCCTATGGCCAAAATCAGCGTCCGGCTCCAATGCTGCTCTCCGGTCGCAGATGTTATACGCATCGTGCCATCCACCAATCTCTCCAACCCGGTAATTTGTTGACCTAGCACAATGATCGGATCAAAAGTTTGAGCTTGCTGGATCATCACCTTTGTCAGCTACGCTGCGCGAACGGGGGCCATGCCGCCGACACCCCAGACGATCTTCTCCGGATACATTAATGTCCTTCCTCCGAGCTCCTCTCTCACCTCAATCAGCTTCGTCTTCATGTCGCGCATTCCACTGTAAAAGGCAGCATACAACCCCGCCGGTCTTCCACCGATTATAGTTACGTCAAAAAGCTCCAATTTCTGACCCATTCTTTGCCTCCCTCTGTTCTCATCCTCTTGAAAGGAGATCTAAATCTTCTTGCGCTTAAACAGAAGATACATGAAAAAAGGAGCTCCAATGCCTGCTGTGAATACGCCTGCCGGAACATCAAGCGGTTGAAAAAGCATTCTTCCTGCCAAATCCGCCAACAACAGAATGATCGCACCTATAAACGCGGATACCGGAATGATCAGTTTGTAAGAATTTCCTATAAGCATTCTGGCGATATGCGGTGCCATCAATCCGATGAACGATATCGTCCCGGCTACGCCAACTGCAGCACCGGCAAGTGCAACGCTATAAAATAAGAGAATCATCCGGCTTAGCTGAAGCCTGCTTCCAAGCCCGCGAGCGACATCCTCACCTAAGGATTGCACATTTAATTCCTTCGCGAGCAGTAGCGATAAAGGAATGAATACCGCTACCCACGGCCACAACACTTCAATATAACTCCAATTGGTGCCGTAGATGCTTCCCGTCATCCAATTCAGCACTTGAGTGGCCAAATAAGCCGGCCCGCTAATTAGCAGGAACGTAGTAAGCGCACCCATTGCGGTAGAAATGCCAATACCGATCAGCACCAGCCGAAACGGCGACACGCCTTTCTTCCAAGCAAATACGTAATTAATGGTGGTCGCAACCAATGCGCCACCGATGGCAATGAACGGTACCCAGTGGATACTGTAACCGGTCACGAAAGTCATAAAGGCAACCACAGCTACCGATGCCCCCCCGGTTACCCCCAGAAGATCGGGTGAAGCAAGCGGATTGCGGATGACGCCCTGTAATAGCGCACCCGCTACTGCCAATGCTGCGCCAATGAGTATAGCGGCTACTATTCGAGGCAAACGGAACTGCATAATGATCAGGTTACTGGCTTCTGCGTTTCGCCCCGTAAGAGAAGCAAGTACCTCTTTTAATGGTACGCTAACTCCCCCAACGGATAAACTAAGGAGCGACAAGGCGGCAACGATACAAGTTAAACCTAAAAACAACAAGAACGAATGCTTCGCTATACGCGCTTTAAGCATGCTGTTTCC
>DOJM01000104.1:30212-38840 GCA_003529225.1 Paenibacillus sp. | reverse complement strand
GCTGCTGCTACCGAGCTTCCCGCCAATAGTACAATTGCCGTAGCCGACAGCACGCGGACCAGCGTTAGACGCTGTCCCAAGCTCTTCGCACTATCGTCTCCAATTGCCATAATATTTAACGAGCCCGCGAGTAGTAATGAGATCGTCATTCCTATTGCCATATAAGGCAGAACCATCAGTAAATGCTCCAGATTTCTTCCTTCTACAGAGCCAATCATCCAGAATAGGGCAGATTCCAACGAGTGCTTATTAATTAGAATAATGCCGGATGTAATAGAGGAAGCGAAAGCTGCCATACAAGCGCCGGCCAAGGTCAGCTTTACCGGCTCGAAACCGCCTCCTTGCAATCCAAGCGTATAGACGACCACCGATGTTGCGACCGCACCTGCGAAAGCAAGCCAGACCATGCCGCTCATCGTTAACGAGGAACCGAATACGAGTAGCCCGATGACAATAAATAGCACAGCGCCCGCATTTACACCGAAAACAGAGGGCGAAGCCAGCGGATTTCTTGTCAGAACCTGCATAATTGCCCCGGCTACTGCTAAACTTGCCCCCACCAGTGCCGCAATCAGGGTTCGGGGAACACGAACCTTCGTCAGAATAAGATGTTCGTTGGAACCGTTGAATTGACTGTAAGCCAACCATAGATCTTTCAAGCTGAATTGATGAAGACCGTACAATACACTGCATAACATACTAATTAGAAGCAAAATTGCACCGACAACTAGGCCGGCGAGCTTTCGCTTGCTTCGGAAAGAACCATTCACGTCTGCACCGAGCCTCCTATTCATTGGCAGTCTTAACAACAAAACTGCCGGAATCGTCAACAAGCTGACGCGAATACAGCGCCAGCTTGTTGATTCGATCCGCCTTTATTATTTCACATCAAAGTATTTAACGAGTTCGTCCAGCAACAGATTGGCTGCTTCATATCCGCCTGCCGAGTTCCAGATCGCTTCATCGACTTGAATCACCTTGTTGTTCTTTGAAACGCTCAAATTTTGGAACAACGGATCTTTTTTCCATTCCTCCACGACCTTCGATGCATCGTCCTTGCCCGGAGTCTCCGACACGAAATAGAAGAGCACATCACCATCCATGCTAGGAATCGTCTCTTTGGTCATAACTTCGATAAAGGAGTCTTTATCCTGCGACTCAGGCCGTGCAATTCCTAATTGGCTCAAGAGCACGCCGGAGAACGTTTGCTTCTGATAAATACGCACTTGTTTCGCGGAGAAGCGCACCACCGACACTTTCGTGTCTGCTTTACTACCGAGCTTCGCCTTGACTTCCGCAACTCGTTTATCGAAGTCCGCCATCGCCTGCGCTCCTTCTTCCTGCTTGTTTAAGNNATCTCCTGCCAGGTCATCGGAGAATATCGTCGGAGCTATCTGCTTTAATTGGTCGTAGATTTTCTCTTGTCTGACCTTATTACCGATAATCAGATCCGGCTTGAGGCTCGCGATCAATTCAATATTCGGCTGAAGCTCGTCTCCCACAACCGTAACGCCTTCCATGTCTTTCTTGATATGGTCGTACCAAGGGTCACCAATCCAAGACTGAACGGCTCCGACCGGTTTGATGCCCAGTGCCAATAGTGCCTCTGTTCCTTCATTGGTCAATATGACAACACGTTCAGGGGCGCCGGTAAGCGTTTCTTCCCCCATCGCATGCTTAATCACTCTTGTGTCATTACTTACATCCGTCGACGGAATCGCAGCTGGACTTGCGGAAGTTGCAACATTATTAGTAGAAGTGCTGTTGCTTGTCGGTGTGACATTCGTTCCCCCTGTCGAGCATGCGCTCAAAAAGAGAACGAAACAAAATAATAAGGTTGCTGCCATTGTTGTTCTTGACTTACGATACATCGGTATTTCCCCTTCTCTTTTATATTGATAATGATTCTCAAACTCATTACCAATATAACGTTGCTGCCTTCTAGCAACAATGGGAGATCTGAACACGACGGATGGATTATTTCGACGTTGCTCCTGTTGCAACGCAGCTTCTTTAAAGCTAGTGGGAGAAACACCCTCGTATTTCTTGAATATCCGACTGAAATAATAGCTGTCCGTATAGCCAACGCTGTCGGCAATTTCCTTCAGAGTGAAATCTGTGGAAAGAAGTAAATGCTTCGCTTTGCTCATTCGTAATTGAATCAAATAATCGATCGGGCTCGTTCTCACTTGCTTCTTAAAGGCGCGCAGTAGCTGTCTAGAGCTACAACTAAGGTGATCAAGCAGCGTCTCAAGCGTTATCGGCTCCCGATAGCGTTCATGAATATAACGAACCGCTTGGGCCACCAAATCAGGCTTGACAGCTATAATATTCTGGCGTTCCATCTGTTCTAGAATTTCATAAACCATTTGATAAAATATCGCTTTAACTTGGAGCTTATTGAGTAGATTCGAACGATGCCACTCCTTACTCATCGAGGTAACATGATGGAAGACGGAGATCGGATAATGTGGCTTAAATACATATTGCATTTGAAACGGATTGTGCTGCTCCATCAGCTTGATCGTTTCTTGACGGGATGGTAGTGCTAGCACCGCTTTATACAAAATAATATAGTATTCCAGCAGCTCATCTGCCGTAATATCAAGGTAGATGCCCTTACCTCCATGGAGCAAGGAAAAACGGCTGACGCGGTGTGAGATCCCGTCCAGTTGAAGCTGCGCACTACCTTTAGTCACATATAAGAAGGCGCTTGAGGGCATTCTATACGCATGCAGCTCCTCGCCTTGTTCCATTCTTGTATGTCGTATATCTATGATTTTGATAAATGCCTGATTCCATAGCAAAGTTTGATCATTCAATGTCACCGTTTTGCTCTCCCCCTTCTCTTTCACTCCATGTGGAGAGATTTATACCCCCATCATATATGATAATGATTATCATTTACAATGATATTCGCAGAACTATTTTCCAGCGGTGTTACTGACAATGGAACGTAAAAAAAGACGAGCAACAGTTGATGGTTTGCTCGTCTTTTCTATCAAATTTAATAAATATTTTATTTCCTTCGCATAGCTGATGTGTGTTGAAGGATTTTCGACACGCATTCATCTAACGAAAACTTGTCTGTCTCTACGATCACATCCGGGCAAACAGGCTCTTCATATGGAGAATCAATACCCGTAAAATGCTTGATTTGTCCGGCTCTTGCTTGTTTATATAGACCTNNTAGGAATCCCCTATGAGAGAACGGACCTTATCGCGTGTAGAGCGGTATGGAGAGATCGAGGCAACGATCACATTCAGGTTCGCATCAAGCAGAATCTTACCAATCTCACCAATTCTTCTACCAACTTCCAATCGATCCTTTTCGCTAAATTGAAGATCCTGATTAATACCTCTCCTCAATGTATCACCGTCCAGAATGTAGCAATTCTCAATGTGATTTTTTAGTTCCTCTGCAAGCGTAGATTTACCTGAACCCGATAGTCCAGTTAGCCAGATCATTTGATTCATAGATACGTACCTCTTCCTGCTAGATTCTATTTTTAAAATACTTTGTATAGTTATTCTAGCTTAAACACAATTTCAGTACCTGTCCCGTCCTTCTTTAAGGGTGAACTAAATTCCCTGAACCCTAATTTAATACCGGAGATATCGTCGGGGAGTGGCGGAGATACTACGTAGTTATAAGCTGCATGCCCTGATGAACTTCCGCCATTCGTCATTCTACTGTCATACGCTTCTCCTATATACAGCTCAAAATGGTTAAGTTTATTGGCATATAATTCAGAGGTAATATCCCAATCTATACTAAGCGTGACAACACTTGCATTACTGTATTGTCGTATAGATGTCAATGTATAGAAGAACTCATCTGCCTCAATAGATTGTAGAACAGCAATATGTTTTCTAAAACCCGTTGGCTCGACCATCGGCTTAAAATGATCTTCACTAAATAATGTCCCAAATACCGTTTTCAAAAAATCCTCGTAGAGTTCAAACTTCGCCGCCCAATCTGAAATATACTCAAAAGATGGGAATCCTGGATTATTATCCGAGCGTTCCTTACGTTGTTTTATCAATGCACAAATCTGCTCATCGATATCAGTAATTCTTTGATCGTAATGCCCGGTTGGGCGTATAAACTGCATCCTTTTCATCTTAGTCCTCCTTATTGTAATTCTTTGCATTCATATGCTCATTTGACTAGCGTTACTTCAACAAACTATTTTATACATTTAAACACGAGAAAAAGTGGGATTCTCATCCTTCTCTTATACTCGCCTTCACTATTAAAAAACTGAGGATTTGGTTTACATTCTCTAATATCCTCTATTTTAAATCCAACATGTTTCAGTGACTGAAAATACTCTTCAAAAGTTCTGTGGTACTTAACTACACTTTCTCCAATCCAAGGCTCCATTCTCTTACCCATTTCAAAATAGTTATCGACGATCCAGTCCGACTTTCTTTCTGAAATTGTTGCACTTTTCATGGATGATGTTAGAACCGGATGCTGTACACTAAATATAAACTGACCATTAGGGATAAGCGCACTACGGATACTATCAAAGATTGGTTCTAGGTCTTGTAAATAATGAATAGCCAACCGAGAGATTACCAAATCATATTTCTCTTTTGGGTAATTCCAACTCTCCATAGTAGCATGGTGAATCTCACTTTTAGATGTATTTAACAATTCTTTTGCCGCTTTGACCATATTACTTGAACCTTCCACACCTTCGTAAAAGTTACATCCCTGCTCAAGCAACTCATATCCGAACTTAGCATCCCCGCATCCTAAATCGAGCACCTTTTTCCCAAGTACATCGCCCATAAGATCATATAAAACCGGCTTTTCAATAATGTTATTTGGGCTATCCGCTCTGTTTCTTCTCAATAAATAGTTATAGAAAAAATCCGCATTGTCATAAACCGATGACCCTTTGTAATCCACAGAATACCTCCTTGCTGTAGAAGATTATTTTGGGTAATTTTAGCATTTAAAACAACCATATACTACCGATAATTTCATTAGCTCTTAAACCTATCATTAAAAAAACACCCCAAAGAGTCTCTCTGAGGTGTCCAATTCCTTAGTGTTTGATTGGCAATGTATAGTATCCAAAAGCAAGATCAAGTAATGCACTCGCTTCTTGGCGAAGCAAAGGCTTTTTAGAACGAAAATCGACAGACCCGTCATCATTCACTTTTGTATCAGGATCTACAATGCCTTGTGACACTAATGCTATGATCGAATTAGCGGCCCATGTGTCTGTGTCACCTTTAAGCGTAATTTCTGAAGCTTGCTTAGCTTGTTTTAGATTTTGAATCATAACGGCTGCTACTTGTCTTGTGATGACTGCATTACGATCAAAACCAGGGATTCCTTTTTTCGTTAATTCTTTATTCCCCTCAATTAAATGAGGAAAGCCGTACCATCCGTGGGCAAGAATTAGAGCATCCATAAACTCACCTTGTGTCATGGTTCCCTGTGGTTCGAAATGGTTGCCAGATTTAGCACTTATCACATCAAGCGAATACAGGTTGTCGATGTAAGATTTATAAGCGCTCTCCTCAGATACATCAGCGAATGCTGGCTTCGTGTGAACCTTACGAGCATCTGAAACAAAGTCTGGGCTATTAGGATTCGTATAATAAAAGTATTCGATCTGATCTTTATGATCTTTTTTAAAGGCCAATTTGTTACCTAATTCATCTTCGAACAATAGCGGATTAATCATTCGTAACGTATGTGTACCGCTTGTTCCAGTTTCCATAATCAGATTGCCGTCTGCATAAGTAAAATTCGATTTCAAGAAATAGAATCTGGTATTCAAATAAGTTCCGGTATATTTAGTTGCCTCTGAAGCATTCAATGGAAGGTACTTGGGCGTCTCTGGAGCTTTCTTTTCAGGGAAATAGTGATCCATCAAGGCTTCATAGATATCTAAGCTCATCATTGTGTCATTGTTATAAGACATGTAGAAAGCCGTATTCTCCTCAGGCAATAATACGATCAGTGATTGATGACCAGGCATATTTCCACCCTTGAGAACCACATGATAGCCATTCATCAGATCATTACGATACCCTTCAAATCCTCCAATCGTCGTCATCGGGAGCAATTCATTCGCAAAAACGGAGTACGTTTGCATCATCTTTGTAGTTTCTTTACTAATGATTTGCTTTCCATTCAAGCTACCCTGTTGTTGAAAAAGAGTTAAGTATTTAGCCATATCTTCTCCTGTGGAAAGGATGCTGCCCTGTGGCCCATCGGTAGGAGCATGCCCAAAGGTTGGATGAGGTTTACCATCTGGACCATAATGCGTGGCCATTCTATCTAAAAGTTCTGGGGTAAATCGAGCACTAGTTGAGTTCATTCCTAACGGTTTGAACACATGATTCTCCATATACTTATAAAACGGGATACCACTTACGTTCTCTATCGCATAACCCGCAAGTAAAAACGCGAAATTATCATAGGTATACGCTTCACCAGGTGTCCGAACGACCGTCGGCATATGCTCCGTCATAAACTTTTTCATGGGGATGTCTTGATTTACATATTCCGGTGCAACAAAGTTAGCTTTATCCGGGTAATCAAAGCCCGTTGTGTAAGATAACATATTTCTTAAGGTTAACGGAGTTTCCGTTTCATTAGGTACTTTCATTCCTCCAAGATACGCATTGATATCGTGATCAAGATCCATCTTTCCTTGTTCCACTAGCTGCAAAGCTGCTAAAGCGGTAAATGTCTTCGACACGGATGCGATCTGAAAGACGGTATTCTTATCGACAAGGGTTTTCTTTTCTTTGTCCGCATATCCGTACCCTTTATTCACGAGCACCTTTCCGTCTTTAACCAATACAAAATTGGATCCGTTCACATTGTATTCCTTCATTTTCTGCGAAAATATAGGGTCCGCGAAAGCCTCAATTTCTTTTCCATTAAAAGATCCTTTCGAACTTGTTGCGTTAGTGGAGACTGGTGCTGAACATGCTGTAAATACAGCTGTTGATAATAATAGTGCGATGACGCTGAGCTTGCGTGTCTTTTTCTTCATAATCCATTCTCCTCTATTGGGTTGTTTGTGAATAGTGAACCTGTTCTGAGTATCACAAACGGAATGTCATTCTAGCTAGAAACGTTCTGTCACCACTTAGCTTTGTTACATGTCATATGACGTGTCGGTGAATCAAAAAAAGACACCAACAAGGCGTCAGTGTCTTTCATTTTGTATATTAGTCTAGAGGAGCTTATAGCCATCTCGAAAAATTTTTATGAGTTACATTGATCTGATTTCGTTCGGCCCAAGCTTTTAACTGTTTCATCACTTCATCTTCATCTTTTTGTGACAGAAAATTAAAACATAATTTATAAGGAACAAATTTATTCACTTTAGGTCTAATCCCAACTACAGGACTAAAATATCCTTTTATGTAAATATCATTAATCCGCTCTGCTTCTATTCTTAGATCTTCTATTAATATAGATTCCGGTTGAATCTGAATTTCAACAACTCTTCTGATGGTAAATATCCTGTAGACTAACACGAATGCGACAATCAGACAAATAATAGCCTGACCATAAAGTAAACAAGAAAGCACCAAATCGTCGCTAGCTGTATAGCGATAGTTCAGGTTATAAATTTGAAATATTTGAATCCCCATTAGCAGACTGATATACACCAGCAGTGGTATTAACGACGGACGCCTTACTCTATAAACCCCTGTATGATCCATGTGCCCCTCCTTTTCTCACGTCCATATAGATTACCATATGTTATAAAAAATGGATATCGCACTTTGATGTTTGAATGAAGGAAGATCAAAAAAGACGGGGCGCCCCATCAGCCATTTCAAGGCTCTTGGAACACCCCTTATATTGTCACAGCCCCTTAGAGCCATCTCATAAATCTTTTGTGAGACAGTTTAACTTGATTACATTCAGCCCATTTGGTTAGTTCTTTCATTCCCCTGTATTCTTGGTCAAGAAAACTAAAACATAATCTATAGGGGGCAAATTTATGATCTAAAGGCTTAATCCCTATTACTGACTTGAAATAGCCCTTTACATAAATATTCTCAATTCGGTTTGCTTCAATTTTTTATTATATGAAAGTACTTTACCGTTCGTATTTTTTATGACGCTTGTCAAAAGTATGCCACTTGAAAAAATCATTGATAGCAGAAGTGAAACTAAAGAAGGACGACTCACCTCATATACTCCTATATTATCCATGTGCCCCTCCTTTCCTCACGTCCATNNTATTGTATGCCTTCAAATAGTGCATTCCTTCTATAAGTAGTGACCCAGGCTCCGTTTGTGTATCAAATAATAAAGTTCGTTCCTTCATTAGTTTACCGTCCGCTTGCTTTGTCTCTTTCTGATTGATCGTTGTTTTTAAAGGCGTATTCCCGTTGTTCGTTTCTATAGACACACCATCCAGCATTACATCATCATCAGAAACAATCTTTATTTCGATGCCTTGAGAGCTTTTGGAGACATCTTTTAACCATAATTCTTTATCACCCAACATCAATGGCTTATCACTAAGGGAAGCCAGGGAATACTTTTCGTCCAGCTTTTGATATCCAGGAAACTCTTTAACTACTAGTTGCATGGAATGTAGCTCCTTAGGCAATGTGTCGAAGCGAATA
>DOJM01000104.1:13872-30107 GCA_003529225.1 Paenibacillus sp. | reverse complement strand
CCTCATTAGGGTTATAAGGGAACGTAACTGTTCCTTCGCTCATCTGACCGTTCTCAACTAACTGCTCCCAAAAGTGTAACGTTAGTTTTTTTGAAAATGGATTTACGCTGTCAAACGACATCTGTCCTTTAATCTCCGTATGACCTTCATTGATTAATGCAGTCCCACTTACTACGTTAGAATCAGTTAAAAACCCGCTTATTTTAGAGGGTCTAAAAGCGTCTACAGACATATCCTCTAGTCCATTTGAGTTAGTTAAGGTGTAATACATAATGAATTGATTGGCGTCCGCCATAATTCCGTTAATGGTAAGAGTTGTTCCGTCTAGTAACGTAGTTTTCTTGTTGATACTTTGTCCCAACCCTTTTTCATTTATCTGTTGTAAAGTTGTGCCATTTAGCAATTCATCAAAGCCAAAAAGTTGTTTGCCATAATAAGCAAAAGCATTGTAGTTTTGTCCAGAGATCACTGTCACCAATAGCACAACTGCCGCAACCTTCCAAATCGGTGCTATTCTTTTCGTTCTTTTTGCAGGAGCCGAATTCAAAGCCTTTCTTAATCTCATTTCTAATTCTTCAGGTGCGGTAATGGACGCTATGCGTGTCTTCTCATCAGCTAATTGTTGCTCGACGTTATTATTCATCAACATCACCTCTGTACTGATTTTTGAGCGTTTGTAATCCATGGTAAATTCTTGATTTAACCGTTCCTATCGAAACCTTCGTAATATCAGCTATTGTTTGATAATCGAGATCATGAAAATATTTTAATTGAATTGCTTCTCTTTGATGCTCATTTACTTGTAACAACAAGGCCTCGATATCCATTTGTTGCTCACTTCTACGATAAGGATCACTACTCACAGCTTGGTCTAATTCACTATCGTCAACGTTACTCCAATCCTCTAACAGCACCAGCTTCCCGCGCTTATGAAGTAGTTGTTTACAGACATTCACCAGAATCGTCTTACTCCAGCTATAAAAGGCTTCTTCTTTCTTTAGTTGACCGATCTTTTCATAAAGCGTGACGATCATTTCCTCCATGGCATCCATGGCATCATGTGTATTCCTCATATAGCTGAACGCTAGCCTATAAAAAACGTCTTTTTCAGACATGATTAAGTGGAGCAATGCTTCTTTATTCCCCTTTTTGGCTTTTTTTACCCATCGTGCGACATCCATGCTTTCACCTCTCTCCCCTATAAGAGTTAGGAGTACCTTAAAAAGTTCATTTCCCATAAAAATAATTTTATATATAAAATCTATGGTTTCATTCACCCAAATGTAATATTAAGGAAAATAAGTCTCTCTTATACCCCAATCTAGTTGATTTTAAACACTTCAAGTAATAGAATGAACTAATCTAAAAGAAAAGGATGGGCATAAGAGATGCCGTTTAAAGAACCTCGTACACTCAGTAAAAGATCCCTTTTATTTTTCTCTCTCATTATGCTAGTTAAAAGTTATTTTGCTTGGTATTTTCTCTTTGAAGACGGGCCTACGTGGACCACATGGCTAAAAGAAATCCCGTTTGTGCTTCTAGTCTTTTGCATGATTGAATGGTTCGCAACGAAACGAAAAATTGCCATCTACATGCTGGTCAATGTGTTGATCACTACCCTATTTTTCTCACTCATTGTATATCATAATCATTTTGGCATTATTGCTACTTCGCAAGTGTTAGATCAGGTCAAACAAGTTGGAGCCGTTAAGAAAAGTATTTTCTCGGTCATGCGTCCGCAATATATGCTTATTTTCGTGGATATCATTGTCATTGGTTTGGTCATGTTAAGAAAACAGAAGGCACTTAATTGGAAAACAGCCATGTCGCGTAAAAGTAACCGGAAAGCGGTTGCGATCTTGTTCTGTATTTCCATCGTCATTTGCGCAATGAATATTTTTCCTAACCGAGCCAGTATGAACGAAACCGTTAAAGCCGAGCAAATGGGCATTCTCAATTATGAAGCTTACTCTCTATTAGCCAATCAAGAAGAAGAACAAATCGACGTCGCCAAGATTACACAAGCAGCAATTAACGAGACCAAAGGAATTCAAGCAACCTCAAATCCGGTTCAATTTGGAGCCGCCAAAGGAAAGAACCTGGTCATTCTTCAGATGGAGTCTTTCCAGAACTTCTTAATCAATCTAAAGATTGATGGAGTAGAAATTACGCCGAATATGAATAAGCTTGCGGCTAGCAGTTACTACTTTCCGCGTTTCTACCAGCAGGTTGGACAGGGAAACACTTCGGACGCCGAATTCATTGTAAATACTTCTTTCTATGTTCCACCCGATGGTCCAGCCACTCAAATGTATGCGCCCAAAGAACTTCCAAGCCTACCTAAGCTACTTCAAGCGCAAGGTTATGATACGGCAACATTCCATACGAATAAAGTCGACTTTTGGAACCGTGGCGAGCTTTATAATGCTTTAGGATTTAATCGATATTACGATAAGGAATACTATGGTGAAGAAGACACTGTATTTTACGGGGCTTCTGATGAAGTATTGTATGAGAAAACAGCTGCAGAGCTAGCCAGGATGGATCAGAAGGATCAGCCTTTCTACTCTCATGTTATTTCGATGTCAGCGCATAATCCATTCTCGATCCCTGAGGATAAATACAAAATGGCCCTTCCAGAACGATTCGAAGGAACGTTAGTCGGAGATTATATTCGTGCTCAGAATTATGCTGACTATGCACTTGGACTTTTTATTGATGAGCTCAAACAAAACGGGGTATGGGATAACAGCTTGATTGCATTGTACGGAGATCACCGCGGACTTCCTATCTTCTCTCTAAAAGAGAACGATCACGTCTTATTACAGGAGATCCTAGGTCATAAATATACGGAACGCGAATTGATTAATATTCCGTTGATCCTATCAGCGAAGGGAATTACAACGCCAAGTGTAAAAGAACAACTAGGCGGACAAGTGGATATTTTGCCTACTGTATCTAATTTATTGGGTGTTTCTCTTGCGGATCATATTCATTTCGGACAAGATTTATTGAATCAATCGACTTATAACCTACTTCCTCAGCGCTATTATTTGCCAACAGGATCTTTCGTAAATAATGAAGAGCTCTTCCTATCTGGCAGTGGCTTCGAGGATGGTCACCATTATACCTTATCTGGCGATGGTAACCACACGCAACAAACGACCGAGGATGAGTTCGATCGTGCTTTAGAGCTTCTCCATCTATCAGATAGTTATGTAACACAGTTAACGGATAGAGTAATTGAGGAAAAATAAGCTTATATATATCAAAAACACTGCACTCACCAAATCGGCGAATGCAGTGTTTTTCTATAGTCATTTACTTATTCTTTTACGACCAGTTTTAGAGGTGCGGCAATCAGTTTCTCAACCGTCTTGCCATCTAATACGTCTTTCGCTGCTTGAATCGCTAACTGCCCAATTAATGCAGGCTGCTGAGCAACGGTTCCTGTGAGTTTACCCGCCNNAGGAATATTCTTACCTGAACTCTGAATCGCTTCTATAGCACCAAGAGCCATTTCATCATTATGAGCGAAAACTGCTTGTACATCTGGATTTCCTTGGAGCAGGTTCTCCATAACGGTCAACCCTTTCGTACGGTCAAAATCGGCAGTTTGCTTCGCAATCACCTCAAGCTGCGTGTCAGCAATTTCATGGAATCCTTTCCCGCGTTCACGGGTAGCTGATGCTCCCGGTGATCCTTCTAGTTCTATAACCTTTGCACCTTTTCCAAGCTTCTCTACAATATATTCAGCTGCCATTGATCCACCTTTTACATTATCAGAGGCAACAAGGGATTTAATATCTCCCTTATCTGCAGAACGGTCCAAAGTAACGACGGGAATATCTAGGCTGTTAGCTGTCTGAACAACCGTCGAGATCGCTGAAGAGTCCACTGGATTGATTAACAGCGCATTTACACCTTTTTGCATCAAATCTTCAACGTCATTACTTTGCTTAGCCGAATCATTCTGCGCATCGATCACGAGAACTTCCATCCCTAGTTTCTTAGCTTCTGCCAAAACTCCATCTTTAACCGATACAAAGAACGGATTGTTCAAGGTAGATATGGATAAANNCAATCTTCATATTCCCCGGGCCTCCGCCACTGTTAGGCTTAGCCCACTCCGGAGGCTCTAAGGAACAGCCAGTCATAAGAATCAAGAGTAAGGAAGTAAAAATTAATGTGAGCTTTTTCATGTGGAATCCCCCTTATACGGCTTTCTTACGGTCTATGAGTACAGCAATCGCAATAACGATCCCTTTAACTACCATTTGGTAAAATGATGATACGCCGAGCAAGTTCAAGCCATTGTTCAGAATTCCGATAATAAGAGCACCAATTAATGTGCCTACGATACGTCCACGGCCACCTGTTAAGCTCGTCCCCCCTAATACTACTGCCGCGATCGCATCCAACTCATAGGATGTACCTGCTGTTGGTTGCGCTGAGTTCAATCTAGAGGTCAAGATGGCGCCAGCCAATGCTGATAACATACCGGTTAAGGAATAGATCATTATTTTGATGCGGTCTACTTTGATCCCTGAAATAATGGAAGCTTTCTCATTACCCCCAATGGCATACGTTTTACGGCCAAATGGTGTTTTATGCAGTACAATCCACAAGACAGCGAATACGATAATCATCGTGATAGCAGGTACAGGTATTCCTAATAAATATCCACGGCCAAACAATTGGAACGTCATGCTGTCACCAAGACCTGTGATCGGATTACCGTCCGTGTATACAAGCGTTAATCCGCGGAAAATAGTCATGGTCGCCAGTGTAGCAATAAAAGGCGCCATTCTGCCTTTCNNGTCCGTTGACCATCCCCATCAGTCCACCCGCTAGACAACCCACAACAATAGCTAAGATTGGATCCCAGCCTGACAACATCAAGTTGGCTGTGAAGGCACTGGATAAAGCTAGAATAGACCCTACTGATAAATCGATACCACCCGTTAGAATAACAAAGGTCATCCCAAAAGCGATAAGCGCATTAATTGCGACTTGTCTAAGCAAGTTCAGTATATTAAGGGGTTCCATAAAGCTTGGGTTCAGCACGGTTACAATAATAATTAGAATGATTAACCCTAGTAATGGCCCTAATTTCTGCGTGATTTGCCCCATTTGGAACCCTTTTTTTACACTCTCATCTTTGATAGTAGTCATTACTATTGCCCCCCTGTAGCTAACGTCATGATTTTTTCTTGCGTAGCTTCCTGTTGTGAAAGTTCTCCACTGATTTCCCCTTCATGAACAACTACGATGCGGTCACTCATCCCTAAGACTTCAGGAAGTTCTGAGGATACCATAATAATGGCGACACCACGTTCAGTTAATTCGTTCATAAGNNCCGCGTGTAGGCTCATCAAGGATAAGAACACTGAGGCCAATACCAATCCATTTGGCGATAACTACTTTTTGTTGATTACCCCCAGATAAATTCCGGACCAAAGTGGATGATGATTGTGTCTTAATGTGTAGCCGTTTAATAAGCATGTCCACGAATTCTTGTTCCTTCTTAGCATTGATTACACCTTTAGGGGCAAAGTCGTATAAATTCGTCAGTACCATATTATCTCGAATAGAGAAATCTAGGATTAACCCCTCATCTTTGCGGTCTTCTGTAACAAAGCCGATTCCAGCTTGCATAGCGTCATTGGGATTCCGAATGGTAATCTTCTGTCCCTTCACCCAAATCTCACCTTGGTCTAATGATTCTAATCCGAATAAGGTTCTCATCATCTCTGTACGTCCAGATCCCATTAATCCAGAGAATCCTATGATTTCGCCAGCTCGCACAGAGAAATTAGCATTTTTAAATTGCCCTTTCTTGGATGCATTCTTAACTTCAAGAACTACTTCTCCAGGTTTAGAAGTACGCTCAGGGAATCGGTCTGTTAATTCACGACCTACCATCTTCCGGACTACATCGTCAAAGTTAGTTTCAGGAATGGGCTTCGTGTCTACGGTTTTCCCGTCTCGCATAACGGTGATTCGATCACAGATCGTAAAAATCTCTTCCATCCGATGCGAAATATAGACGATAGAGACGCCTTCTTTCTTCAGTGAGGCAATGACTTCAAATAGTTTCTGTATTTCTCTCTCGGTTAATGCAGCGGTAGGTTCGTCCATAACAATAACTTTCGCATGCGTCATAAGCGCTTTAGCGATCTCAATCATCTGTTTTTCACCTACTGAACATTCCCCCGCCTCTTGGTTCAAAGGAATGGTTACAGAGAGCTTAGCAAACTGTTCATTTGCTAACGCTTTCATCTCTTTCCTATTTAACAGGCCGAATTTGGATGTTCGTTCCTTGCCAATGAACAGATTATCCAGAACCGTCATATCTGGCCATACATTCAGCTCCTGATGGATAAATGCAATGCCATATTGTTCTGCCTCTTTGGGATTCGCAAAGTATTTTTCCTGATCATCTATACGAATGGTGCCTTGGTCACGTTGGTGCAGACCGATCAGAATATTCATCAGCGTAGACTTACCTGCGCCATTCTCACCCATCAGGGCATGAACTTCACCATCCTTAAGTTCAAAATCCACACCGGTCAATACACGGTTAGCGCNNGAAGACTTATGAATATCTTTCATCGTAATGTGCATACACTTAGAACCCCCTTTTTATCCAAAATAGACCCCGGCTTGTAGAATACAGTTTGCATACGGCTTAGCTTCACCCGTGCGAATAATAACCTTAGCCTGCTGGGTCAGCTGCTTAAATTGCTCATGTGAATACGCCTCTATCGGTATTCCCTTAAATTTATTATTCAAGTATTGAGAGGTGACTTTATTATCAGTCTCTAATTCCTCTGCAACGATCACCTTTTCGATGACCATATCCTCTGAAATCATATCAACGATATCTTGGAAGCTAGGGACCCCTAGTTTAACCGCCAAATCAATCTTCGGAATACCCGGCGGAACAGGAAGCCCAACATCTGCGATGACAATCGTATCGGTGTGACCTAAGTCTGCAAGCACTTTAGAAATATGACTATTTAATACTCCGTGTTTCTTCATAATTACAGATTCGCCTCCACCTCTGCTCTTGTTGGCATACCACCTTGAGCACCAAATTTAGTAACGGATAAAGATGCTGCTCGATTGGCAAACTTTACACTATCCAGAATGGAGCTGCCTTCAGCTAAAGCAACTGCAAATGCCGCATTAAAAGTATCTCCCGCTCCAGTCGTATCTATAGCGTTCACTTTATAAGTAGGAACCAGAATTTCTTGTTCTCCATCGTAAAATCGTACGCCATTGCTTCCTTCTGTTATAAACAGCTTGTTGGGATACTTCCGTAAAGTATCTGTAGTACTCATCCCAGGGAATAAAATCGTACATTCATGTTCGTTCNNTTTATGGCAAAGCTCACTTACATAAGACACCGTTTCTTCGGGTATTTCTTGTTGGATTAGCACCATATCAGACCCTTTGATAGCATCAAGTGCTCGCTCAAACAACTCAGGAGTGACTAAATCATTAGCTCCTTTTACAACGATAATGCTGTTATCACCTTCTGCTAAAATGATGTGAGCTGTCCCGCTCTCGACATGTGTAACCGGTTCCACATTAGTGGTAAGAACCCGATTTCTCTTAAGATTCTCCATGATTTCCGTACCATAGAAATCTTCACCTACACAACCAACCATCGTAACTTCTGCGCCCAAACGTGAAGCAGCTACTGCCTGATTCGCTCCCTTGCCCCCTGGAACGGTAGCGAAGCTTTCTCCAAGAACAGTTTCCCCTGCGTGAGGCCGCTTGGATGAGGTCACCACCAAATCCATTGAACAACTTCCGATTACACAAATCTTAGCCATGTCCATCAACCTTTCTTATGTTGTCATCTATTCTTTTCTTCTTGTTGTTTCCCGCTCCACAAAGCTGACGGGTAATTGAATGATTTTATCTTCTACTTTATCTTGCTCAATTAACTTAATAAGTAAACCAGCCGCTTCTCGGCCCATGTCATGCGCCGGCTGACGAATGGTTGATAGCGAAGGTGACAACAAACTGCTAAGTGGGATATCATCAAATCCAATGATTTGGAGATACTGTGGCACTCTTTTACCTAAGCGATGTGCTTCATGAATAACTGCTGTCGCCACGATATCATTACTGGCAATTACACCATCTGTATCTATATATTTATCAAACAACTCTACAGCCCATTGTTCCGCTTCTGTGTGGGAGAAGGATGAAGTCTGGATCACTTGATAAGTGATTCCCATTTCATCAAGTACTTCAATTGCACCTTGAAATCGATCTTGCGCCGGTTTAATATGCGCCGGTCCTTGCATGACTGTAATCTTGGTGCTTCCCCGTGCAATGATTTCTTGAGCAGCAAGGCGTCCGCCTTTTCTGCCATCTGCGTATACGGAGGGACTGTCATTAGAAGTACGGTCAAGAAATACAACCGGAATTTTCAAATTAGAATAAATATCTTTCTCGGGAAAATTAGNNCCAATGACATTATTTTGGATAAAGGTTTGAATATAATCCAATTCCTTGTCCTCGTTCTCATCACTATTACCAAAGATTATCCGATAACCATGCTCCTGCATCCGATCTTCTATCCCACGTGCTAATTGCGGGAAGAATGGGTTCGTAATGTCAGGTAATAGAAGTCCTATTAATTTGGATTTCCGTTTATACAATGACCTTGCAACCTCATTAGGGGTATAATTCATTTCTTTGATAGCTGCCTCAACTTTTTTTCGAGTATCGATATTCACATAACCGGATTCATTTACCACCCTAGAACCGGTTGCTACTGACACTCCAGCTATTTTTGCAACATCTTTAATCGTCATCATGATTCATTTCATCCCCCAATGTGTAACCGGTTACATGTATTACATTAATTAGATTATCATAAAACCGTTTTCATTTCAAATCTTTTTTCGTTCCAATATATAACAAAAGATATCGATTGAATTCGATATNNGATATCCTTAGTGAAGCTAATAAACCAGTTCACAATCATGGTCCCTTACCTCGAACACAGCTCTAGAATCATGATCACTTTGTGTTAAACATAGGATCGGTCTATTCTCCCTAAATAAGCTTAGGTTGCCTTCTCTTCGATCCCTAATATTAAAACCAAAATGTTTCACAAACCAAGCTGCAGATTTCTCCAAGTCTTTAACTGGGATCACTTATAAGCAATACCTAAACTTCTTCCAGCCTCCATCGAATACCTCCTTGACCTTAGACTTTTGTCTTCTAAAGATCTCTAAAGACTTTTATCAGCAAATCGATTTAATAGTTTGATTGTATTAAAATGCATCCCTTCATGGTAAAGCGTGAAATTTATGAATTCTCCGATTGTATTTAAAGTTAATCCACTACCCGTTGTAAGTGGGGTTACTTGCTCACTTAATCGATTGTGCATAGCTTCCTGAATACGTTTGGATTGCTCCGAAAGCATCTCAATTAACACTTCAAGTGTGGGTGGTTTCTCGTGCCAATCTGCAGGTTTAGTCCCTTTCGCAAATAATCGTTCAAAGCTTTCCGGCAATTGCATAAGCTCCCTGGCGGAATGAAAAGCGAACTTCTCTTGCACCAAATAAATATGTCCCAAGTTCCATCTAATGTTGTTATTAAAGCCGTGTGGAATGATATCTAGCATTTCCTCGGAAAGTTCTTCAACAGCACGAACAGTAACACTACGCACAAATTCAATTTGTTTGAACACGATTTGATCCATCATAGCCCCTCCTGTTTTTTATCCATAGTTTACCATGCACGACAACCGAATCCCAGCAGTTAGTACGAATTGTAAAATATCCCTTTACAAAAGAAAACGAATGGTTTATTTTAACATTAAGTAATCATTAAATATTAGTCGAATCATCCCAACATTTAAAATTTATATCAAGAAATATCGGAGGCTATGATGGAAGATAACATGAAAGATACCTTACTATCGAACATAAAATTTGCGTACAACGAAGCTTTGGAATTCATTGTTTCTATGGGGATGATTGCTTGTGAAGAGCAGTTGCTTAAGGCAGCAGAGGATTACAAACTTGAAATGGACCCACAAGCGTTGTCTTATCATAAAGATGCACGAGCACGGTTGTCACCTCACTCCTACCGAGAACTTCAGTTTTTTTTCCAGTACAACTTTTTTCATAAAGCACTCGATTTTGCCTTCTATGAATCCATTTGCACCTGTCCAGAACCACAAACAGCTGAAGCATGGATAAATCGACTGGAAAAGAGTCCTGCAGAACAGGTAGTCGCTGAAATGGTATATGGTGTGTATTATGATAAATTAGATGAGTTGCTAGAAGGAAACGATTGGGAAATCATCAAGAAGGATACCCGCTTAATGGCTGAGCTTGTGGCAAGGACAAAACCGCAGCTGGATGTGATTGAAGCGCAGGGGCCATTACTAGAGTGTCTTGCTTATCCCGAAGAAACTAAGCTACGTTATATGCAGCTCTTAAACCAGTTCTACAAGGATGTCTTTTCACTTTGGAAAGAGGAGTTAAGAAGGGAGTCTGAACAAGCCTCTCAGCGTTATGAAGGTCTGTTCCTAGCGAATCCTGAAAGATTCATTCGTGATATCAACAAAAATGAACCTGCAGTTTATGATGTTCCCACTACTTTTCATGTCAGCTTCTTCTCACAAGTTGGGAATCATGTTCTCTTCTTTTACGCAGGAAGTTCTCGTATCGCTTGGGTTATCTTCGGCATTTTTAATGATCATGTATTCGGACCTGCTGCTGATCGAGAGAAAACTGAACTTTTTTTAAAAGCATTCTCGGATAAACGACGTTTAGACTTCTTGCTGCTCTTAAGGAATCGCCCTCACTATGGACAAGAAATTGCATCAGCACTTGGCATAACGCCCGCGGCGGTAACTTATCATGCCAACTTCCTATTCTTTTTAGACCTTATCGAATTAAAAAGAACGGATCATCGATTATATTACCATCTTCGAATGGATAAATTGAGAGAATTACTTGCCGTCACCACAAAAGTCATGCTCGATGAGGAACCTCCTTTTAAGTGAACCGCAGCAAATTCAAACCATAGTGGGGAGGGTCTAAAATGAATGGATCTACAAACATAGAAGCAGACTCGATTAAAAAATCCAGCGTAGTTTCTAACACTTTTATGCGTTTACTGAAACTTGGAAAACCCTATTTAGGCTGGTACCTCATATTATGTCTCTTAGCAGCCGTCGTTTCCCTTGCAACAGTTGGGATAGCCGAATCTTTACGACGTATAATCAACGCTGCTACGAATCAGAACATGTCCTTTTTGATATCCGGCGGCATTTTTGCTCTAGTAATCGTTATTGTAGATGCTCTAGCCAGCTTCTTACTCACTTACTTATCAGGTGTGCTTGAATTCAAGTCGACCTCCAAGCTTCAGGTATCACTGCTAGCCAGATTATTAAACGTAGAGATGAAAGATTTGGACCGTTATCATTCTGCTGATCTCATTAGTCGTATCAATGATTCTGCCCCAGCTGCTCAGCAAGGTATCAATCAGAAGACGATTGAACTATTCAGTAATCTGATGCAAATTACATTTCTTCTAACTTACCTGCTCTCACTCCAATATGCCTTAACGCTCGGAACTATATTGATTTGCTCGCTAGTTCCACTTGTGATGATTCCCTTCACTTCCCGCCTACGTTCCATGCACGAGCAAAGACAGCAAATTGAAACCGCTCAACAAATGTTTATACAAGATACGGTACAGGGTGCTGAGGTTGTGCGTGCCTTCTCCCTTGCACCTAAGCTGCATAATCAATTCACACAACGTATTAGGCAATATTTCAACATTCATTTACCTGTCACACGCTTAGAAGCTGTGGGCTATAATATGCCCTTTGCCGTTATTCTTAGTGGATTGCTATATGTTCTCTCCTACGGCGGATATCTAGTTATCCAAGGGAGATTGGATGTGGGGGCAGTAGCGGCATTTCTGATTTGTTTCGAGCAAATTACAAACCCTGTATCAAAGCTGGCTAATCTATGGACAGAATTACAAGCCTCGCTGGCGCAAGGTAAGCGATTGTTTGAAGTCCTTGATTTACCAGAAGAAGACGTAAGCCGTGAATGTAATCAGGAAGATTCTCATCTCGAAATGCTGATAAATAACAATCAAGCCATTAGTGGCTTGTACCCCATCACCTTTGAGAACGTCGGTTTTCATTATGGTAATCATCAAGTATTAACTAACGTCANNAGAACCAGGTAAAGTAACTGCGTTTGCAGGTCCTAGCGGCAGTGGAAAAAGCACCCTCCTTCAATTAATACTCGCAACCTATGAACCTAATGAAGGGGTCATCCAATCTGGTAAGTTGCCGTTAAGCAGCATTCCCCCTCGGGCTTGGCGTAATCATTTGGCTTATGTTTCTCAAGAGCCTTATCTGTTCACTGGAACTCTATATGAAAATATTGCTTGGGGAAGGCCTGACGCAACCTATGAAGAAATTATTAAAGCAGCAAAAAGTGCGGGGATACANNCCCACTTCAATATCAGACTTCTATTGGGGAACGGGGCCATACCTTATCTGGCGGCGAAAGGCAGCGGCTATCTATTGCCAGAGCGTTTGTCCGAGCGCCTAAGCTTCTCCTTCTTGATGAACCCACAGCTGCACTTGATAGCCATAATGAAGAGATTGTCGGCCAGGCCCTGCAAGAACTCATGCATGATCGTACAACGGTTGTTATCGCTCATAGACTATCTACCATCAGAGATGCAGATCACATTTATTATATGGAGGCCGGTTCTATTGTTGAAGCTGGGACTCATCTGGAGTTAATGACTTTACAAGGACAGTATTACAATATGGTTGAGACCTCAATGAAGAAGGCTGATATTTCTGCTCTGGTCAGGGAGGTTGAGATATGAATGAGATGGAATCCAAGAATCTTAAACTGGGGTATGCTCTGCGTAGATTAATCTCTTACGCCAGCCCTTATCGAATTGGGTTTATTGTGGCTGTACTCCTGCTCTCTGCTAAACTCGTAATGGACATAGGATTTGCAGCCATTCAGCAAGTATTTATTGATACGATCAACAACGCCAATATGGATGCATTAACACGCGTAACTGTAATCTGTGCCATTGCTTGTATTATCATTATCTGCTGTCTTATGGTGCAGCATTACTTCCGTTTCGTTATGCAGAGTCGGATGGCTTGGGATATTCGTGCGAAACTGTTTGACAAAAGTCACCGAATTCCATTCCGTTACCTTCAGTCCATGCATTCAGGTGATTTGACTTCGCGTAACACTAAGGATGCAGGGATGGCCATGGGGATGATAAACAGCATCGTATACGATTTAGGCTATAATCTACTTCTCTGTTTCATTTCCTTTCTATATTTGGCTAAAATGGATGTCTGGATCGCCCTGTTAGCTCTTGGATCGGGCCCCCTTGTTTTTCTTTCCGGACGTTTCTTTGATCGCAGATTACGAAAATTATCTACTCAAATATATGCAAAAGAGGCGGAATTACGAGGAATCTTACAAGAAACGCTTCAAGGAATGAAGGTCGTCAGAGCCTTCTCGCTTGAAGAAACTCTCTTAAATAAATATGCGTTAGAACGTGAGCAGTTAAGAAGAATGCAGTTGCGAAAATCGCTTCTAAATGGTCTCTTATGGCAATCTTCTGCCTTTATCAACAATCTCGTAATGGTGACATGCGCCGCTTTAATTGCGTTATCAGCTCTAAGTGGCGGAACATCAGCAGGTGAAGTACTTGCTTTTATTATTTTGATGGGTAGGGTTCAATGGCCTTTTGTTCATATGTCTCAAACATGGGGAGGTGTGCAGGAGGCATTAGGTGCAGCTGACCGCGTATTCGCTATACTTGATGCACCTGATGAAGGAGCTACTCATCCTTTGCCAGAATCCAGCTCATCAACATTTGCCTCCGTAGAGGTGGCTGCATTACAAATAGAGGATGTCCACTACAACTATTCGGGTAAAACGGATAATGAAGCCTCCCTATTTACAGGGCTTAATATTCATATACAACATGGAGAAACTATCGCGGTTGTCGGGCCAAGCGGGTCAGGGAAGACGACGCTCGTTCGATTATGTAATGGACTTTATGAGCCTACTGCAGGAAGCATCACGGTTTATGGAAAGTCTGTACATGATCAGCTTGAAGAAGCACGTGCAATGATTACCTATGTTCCCCAAACCCCTTATTTGTTCTCAGGAACTATACGAGACAATATCGCCTTCAGTTCTAGTACAGCTAGCGAAGAGGATATTCGAGAAGCCGCTCGGCTCGCAGGTGCAGAAGAGTTTATTACGAAGATGCCCCATGGTTATGACACTATCCTAGGTGAACATGGATCGACTTTATCTGGTGGACAAAGACAACGCATAGCCATTGCCAGAGCTTTTCTTCGTGATGCTCCACTCCTACTTCTAGATGAAGCAACTTCCGCACTCGATAACGAATCTGAGCGAATGATTCAGCAATCACTTGATTTATTAATGAAGAATCGAACCACATTGGTTATTGCACACAGACTATCCACCATACGTGAAGCATCTAGAATTATCGTGTTAAATCAGGGTTCGATTGTTGAGGAAGGTACACATGAGTCTTTATTAGAAATGAATGGACTATACTCACAATTATATAACATTCAATTTAAATCATCTGAAGCAGAAGACATTAGTGCACCTGAGTTACTTCAATTACATTCCAATCTTTGATCTCAGTTCAGCTTATACATCTTAATTCATTAATAATAATGATTAAGGTGTATGAGCTAGTGGGTGTATAAATTATTTCTTTTCTTTTAATCGTTTCATGACGAGCTTAATAAATGACTGGATATAGCTTTCTTGAAGCTCTTTCTTTCTGTGGCTCATCCATATCGAATGCTTAGAGACTACATTTTCCACTTCGACCTTGGCTAACATACCCTGATCAAGATAAGGCTTTGCTAACAACGCAGATACAAAACTAATCCCATAACCGGCAATCACGGCTTGAATAACTTCAACTACTCCATTAAATTGAAGCTCGATCTTCGGTTGTTGTACCTTTCTTTCTTCACATAATTGTACAATTCTCTCTCTGGCTGCACTACCTTCTTCCCTCATAATAAATGCCTCAGCCATCACCTCCTCAAAGCTAACCTCCTGCTTGGCAAAAGAGTGATTTGAAGAAACTACGAACACATACTCGTCCTTGTATAACTCCCGATGTTCGAATACCCCTATATTATGTGATGGAAACGCCATATCACTATAAATCGCCACGTCTGCTTCAAAGTTATTTAATTGTTCCATGACTTCATGAGAATTAGTAGTAGAGATCTGAATTTTAACCTCCGGAAAAGATTGTTTGAATAATGATGCCCACCGGGGGATGAGTATGCTTGTGGCCAGATAATTACCTGCAATCCGAATATGGCCCGCAGGAAATTTATGATAATCCTCAATAATCTGCTGTACCTGTTCACCCATAGCAAATAACCTTTCAAGTGGTTCAATCAGTTTTATCCCAATCGGTGTTAGCACCATTCTCTTTCCTATGACCTCTAATAATACGATATTATTCTCCCGTTCAAATTTGCGGATCTGCGCTGATATAGCGGGTTGACTAATGTGCAAACGTTCAGAGGCTTTGGTCACACTTCCTGTTATCGCAACATAATAAAACAATTTTAATACATGATAGTTCATCCTGATTTCTTCCTAACTATATAAAATAAAATCATATTTAACGGACCTTCGGCCTTCTTATTATAACTATACTTTATGGATATTAACTATTATATATTGTTTATTTATAATTATTTATCTTATACTTACAACTATTCAAAAGGGAGGTTTCGTTAATGAAAGAGACAGTATTATTTCTAACCCGTCACGGGCAGACCGAATGGAATTTGCAGAAAAGAATGCAAGGACATCAAAATTCAGCGTTAACAACCTTGGGCGAACAGCAAGCGGAATGGTTGAGAGATCGTTTGGAAGGCGAAAATATAGGTGCAATTTATTCTAGTACTAGTCCAAGAGCATTGCATACTGCGCAGATTTTACGAGGAAATCGGAGTTTATCGATTCATCAGCAAGCTTCATTAATGGAAATTAACATGGGCATTTGGGAAGGAATGAACACAGATCAGATTGAACAAGAATATCCTTTACAGTACTCCCATTTTTTCACCAGACCTGATCTTTTTATTCCTCCAGCCCCAGGTGAGACCG
>DOJM01000104.1:0-13741 GCA_003529225.1 Paenibacillus sp. | reverse complement strand
TACATCACATTATCAATAGATCAGTCTAAAAAAAGGCAACTCCGATTTAGACGGGGTTACCTTTTTAGACTTCAACTTTAAATCTCTACACTTTTGATTGTAAAGCTGCGGACCTTCATCCATTTTCCTGAAATGAATTCATCAATCGTTTTCGTCTTGGGTCTCACGCAAAAACGATGTTTGCTCCCTTTATCAAATCCCACCGCTTCAAAAATCAGCCCGTCACCTATTTGCTCCTTAAAGAACACTTGCTTAAGTCCCAATCTATTTAACATTTCAAGCTTTACACTCTCAATATACGTACGTGAATACTCCTTAGACATATGTGTTCCTCCTAGTAGTGGTAGTAATATTATAAGATCAATATTTAGAAAATCAACTGAAGTTCACATAATCACAAAAAGAAAGAAGCCCGCCCATAGTCTATGGATTGGCTTCTACTGTATGAGATGATTACGAAAATTATTTAACTTCTGTTGTTCCAGTCACTTTTCCATCAATCTTTGCAGATGCTTTCAGATCTTCGCTTGTGAAGTAAAGGTTACCATCAATCGTTGCGGTTTCAGGCAGAGTAAAANNTTCGCTTCTACATAAACATCGCCTTTAATCGTTCCGCCTTCAACTTTCAAATTTTCACTTTGTACAGTAAACTTTGGTACGGTTAGTGTATAACTGGCAGTGATCTTGTGATCAGCGTCTTGCGAGTAAAGGGCAATCTTACGATAGATGTCGCTATCAGCTGCGCCTTTATCATGGAATTCTCCAGCTACAACAACCTCTTCAGCAATCGTTACATCATTTAGAATAGCAATAATCCAGTTTCCATCTTTGCTTACAGCCTTCGTAAATGCATCTGCTTGATTCACAATCGAGGCAGTAGTGACTGCATCTGTCTGCTCCGCAGCCGGAGCCGAAGTTGCCGCCGAATTGGTTGCTTTATCCTCATTTGCACCACAACCAGCCAATTCCGCTACCGAAACCCCTGCCACTAAAATCATTTTAAATAGTTTCATTTCATTTCCCCCTAATTTTGATTATGAATTAATTATATATTAAAATTCTTAATAATTAAGTGAATGATTTCACAAATTTGTGTCAGTATATAAAGCGGTTTCACAGCACTCTTTCTTCTCGTGTAGAATTCGTATCCATGAGTTACACCTCTTCTCGCTGACTAATTTAGGTTCTTAAATCTATTTACCCAAATTATTAAAATGATCACAAGAATCAATTTTTTCTTGGTATAAAGTCAATCGTTGACTCTGCTTAAGTGTTGATGATAATATTTGGAAATAAATATCTCAGCAAGGGAGAAGTTTACTGGTGAAAAAGACTACAATGAAGGACATCGCGCTACGAGCTAATGTCTCCGTTGCAACTGTAAGTTATGTTCTGAACCGCGTCGATAACCAAACCATTCCTGAGAAGACCCGCAATCAAATTCTGTTGCTTGCCGAAGAGCTTCATTACATTCCTAATCTAGCAGCCCGTTCGCTTGCCAATAAAAAAACGGGATTGATAGGCGTACTTGTCAATAATTCTGCTTATATGCCACCTTGGAAACTCTATGCCCAGTTCACATTTATTCGAGCTCTGGAACAACGTTTAACGGATGCTGGATACCATACGCTGTTATACTCTCTTGGTACTGACAATCCTTCTTTAGATATCATCGTCGAAAGAAAACTCGAAGCTGTCTTTCTGATCGATGTCCGCGATGAATCCTTCTATTCGATTTCCAAGCAATTTGTAGAAGGCATCCCCTTGATTTTAATCGACAGCATGATTGAAGATAAACTGTTTAAGCAAGTTCTTTACAATTATCGTTCAGCTCTCCAAAAAATAATGCCTAAGGATCTTTCACAGGTATGTTTAATTATGGAGAGTTTCAATAACTCTCTGCTCACTCAATTTATCCAAGACAGTCTTCCTTTACCTAAAAAAGCGATATTCAAAGTTCACAATCTGGAGGAATTGAATACAATCTTATCGGAGGGGATCTACAAAGAGGCCATAGTTATTAATGAGATTATCGGAAGTTATGTTGAGAAATCCGGAGTTTTCTCTCGTCTTTCTGTTCTATGTACCTGTAATTGCCCAGAAATGCTTGGAGAAGACGTTCAGAAATTCATATTCACTGGGGATAAATCAGTCACTGCTTTTGAACTAATGCAGGAGTTATTACATCGTTCTGACTACTCTGAACAAGAGAATAATCGTTATTTTGTTGATTAATTTTTTTAGCATTCACTTAAGCGTTTAAGTTGAAAGGAGAGTNNTTATCCTATCCAACCCTTTGGGGAAACCGGAGATTTATGCTGCTACTCAGCTCCTATTCCATTTCTTTGTTTGGAAATACCTTTCACAGCATTGCTTTAAGTTTATGGGTACTTCAGACAACCGGAAGCGCTAAAATGATTGCCATTATTACGATCATCAATTTATTGCTCAGTTCTTTCCTCGGATCGATAGGAGGCACACTCGCAGACAGGATCAATCGCAGAACTATTATGTTAATCACTGATTTGATAAGCTGCGGTCTAGCAGTTACGCTTGCTTTGGCCATTTCCATGTCTTCTACATCATTCATTATCGTGGCCATATTAACGGGACTTACGACAGTCTCAGCATTATTCCAATCCCCTGCGTATCAAGCTTCAATTACCACTGTTGTTGGCAAAGAACATGTGCAAAAAGCAGTCGGGATTCTGAACCTGTCAGAGAATGTCTGTCGGACGATTGGGTATTCGGCTGGAGGTATTTTTGTAGCGAGTTTTGGAGCGGCAGATGCCATATTATTTGATGGAGCTACATTTTTCGTTTCCTTTCTACTAGTTCTTNNCGGACCTAAAAAAGAAAGGAAATTTACAGAGGATCTTGCGGATGGCGTTCGTTATATATGGAGATACCCCTTCGCCCGAGCAATAATCATCATGCTTCCTACGCTCACTTTGTTCTTTATGCCTTCACTGATGCTAACGCAAGTTATGGCCGTCAAAGTATGGAATTCTAGTCCCTTTCAGTTTGGACTCATGGAAGCCTGTATTCCACTGGGTTATATGATTGGTTCCAGCATGATCTTGTTTCTCGGCTCCAAATTAAAGAATCGCGGCTTCTTTATCATGACTGGACTGCTATGTCTGGGTCCCCTGTACCTCCTGTTATCGTTCGTCACTACTGCTGCGTTTGCTATTCCCATCATTCTTCTTATTGGCTTTATGTTCTCATTCTGTACATTACTGATAAATACCATCCTCAGACTGGAAGTTTCGGAGGATATTCAAGGCAGAGTCTTCGGTGTATTAGGCTCCATTATGAGTGTAGCACCCTCACTTGGTCTTACAGCCGTATCATTCCTGTCCGATCACTTCAGTCCAGCCCCTGTCATGGGTTCCATCGGAGTCCTGCTGCTACTGTTTGCTTTATCAACCTTGACCAAGTTAAAGGTGATTCGTAATTATAAGTAATTTTAGAACATATCTTATGACCGCTATTGCCCGTTTTTCCTAATTACGCGCCTATTATGAAGCTCGATCAGTAACTGAACAACTATAATGATCAATAAGAAGATTCCCACGACACCTGTTAAAAATGGATAAATTAGAGGGAAAAATACGCTTGGATAACTTTTAGTAATATCTGAATAGAAGCCCATACCCATAAGTGATGTTCCAGAGAACTCGATAAGCTTGACACCTAGATGATTATCACTTCTTTGAGCATAACTCAGCACCTTTTCTTCTATGCTTCCATCATGCGAAATCGTGATTATTTTCCATTTTCTCTTTTCCATCGGCTGGCTATCATCTGTAAGTCTTTGAACTATACTAATTTCTTTCTCCCCAGTCTTTCGATCCTTAACCGTGAGAATATCTATCCATGAAAAATATCTGCTTCCACGTTCCCGATTAGACAGCCTTATTTCATCAGGGTTTGAGATTTTTTGATCATTTAATAAAAACTGAACTTTGACAATATCACCAGGCGGGACATTTTCCTCTTCATCCCAAAGGGTCAATTCTGCTTTCCTGCCTGTGTTTTCTTCTAGGATCTTAATTCGCTTATTATCAACCGTTAGTTCTTGAACGTTTAACGTGTTATATCCTTTTTCAGCATGGTTTATCTCATAACGCTGATTGATTTGATCTGAGATCATATACTCGCGGATATAGTTGAACAATGGGCTGAAAGAAATCGCTAGCAAGAACAATGAGATTGCCGATAAAACAATCTTTTTTTTCATAACGAACCCTTGNNCTTGTGAGCAATCGTCAGCTTAAAATTTTGTCTTGAGCCACCTTCGAGGCCATTTGGAACCTCATCATACATAGGAACGAAACCTAACTTCTGATAAAATCTTCTAGCAGGTTGACCCTCTGGATGATCCTCAGCAAATGTAGTAACGAATATCTCTGCTGGGGTTTCGATACTTTCGAGAATATGGTTAAGAAGGGCTGTCGCGACTCCTTTATTTCTCACTATGGCTGAAACAGNNGAACCTGGCGAACCATTGTTTTCTCGTACACAAAAAGCGCTTTGTCGCCTGATATTTTTTTCTAACGCTAGAGTGAAATTCGGATCATCTACCATCGGCCCAAAAAGGGACTCTACCTCTGCCGCCAGCTCCAGCCACCCTCTTATATCTTCCGTCGTAGCGTTTACTACATTCATAAATAAGTTCTCCTTTAGTAGTCTTGGCTACACCAATCAATACACTTAGGAATAAAATCAGCATAGTCCTTTAACCCTATAATACTTCTGGTTACTTCAAGCGTTCCAAGTTCTCGCTCCGTATCATCTGCACTCTCTAGTCCAAGTGATCGTCTAATATTATAAGCTAACCATTCTAGCTTCCCATGTAAACTATAGTTGAGCACATCGGACCAGTTGGCATAAATCTCGCCACCATGATTTCGGTAGGTACTAATAAACGTGCAGAAAGCATCTTTACTAACAAAACCTGACCAATAAAGGGCTACATCAATCAGCTCTTGTGTTGGATGGATAGGCCCTGCCGCTTCCCAGTCAATAATAATTGGAGCATGATACTCATCCCATAGCACATTTTTTTGATCTAAATCCCTATGGCTGATCACCAAATGATTGGATAATTGTTCCCCTGAAGATTCAACAAGTTGTTCCCAATGGTTTATTTGTTTCAGGTTATCAATTAGCAAATCAGACCACTTCAGACCCTCCTGTTTTGCTTGGAGAGCATACTCATTCCAACAAACAGCGGATCCATTTACTGCCTCAAGATTTTCAATAGGATGATCAAGAAGTGTAGAGAAATCAATCTTATGAATTTCCGCAAGGATATCCCCAATTTTTTTGCAACATTCTATATTAGCTTCTCGTGATGGCAATGCCTTACCTTCGACCCAAGGAAACAATAAAAAGAATTGTCCCGCAACTTCATGCATAAATCGATCATTGGATACGATGGCCGGTACTGCATTTATTCCATTTTGATAAGCCATATTCGCAACTTTTTCAGAAAGAGTATAGTTGTACATAGCAGTATCCCGCTGCATAATTTGAGGATTTAAAGCTTTCACTGCATATAGCGCTTTGTCCGTTTGTAGGCGATACATTCTGTGCAGAAGACCACCTGTTACCTGTTCAGGTTCATTTTTCAAATGACCTAACTCGTATTTTGCACATAGCATTTCGAAATTTAAGTTATAATTCAGATTTCCCATGTTATGTATCCCTTTCCCAATGAAGTAAAACCATATAGAGTATATCTCTATAGAGCTGAGTCGTAAACTAAAGAAGCAATTGCTTTGATCCGGAGGTCCGGGGTAAGCAATCGCTTAAATGGATAAGGCTATATTAGCAATCATCGAGTTGATTTAATAGGTTTTTTAGTTGCTTAATGCCTTCGCACTGGGTTGTTATAATAGCATACAGAATTGGTTTGAGCTCTGGACAAATATTGAACTGAAGAACGTTATTTGACATTCGTACAGCACCTTCATGATGAGGAATCATCTCTCGTACAAAATTAGCATTCACTCCATTGGTTACAGCTGCCGATCCCATTTCCGCGAACATAGTTTGCGCTATTTTCTCGAACCTCTTCATATACTGAGATCGTTCGAAATCTGTATTTGTCAGCATTCTGCATTTACACTGAATAGCTTGCATATTGGAGATACTTTTAGTTTGTACTGAAATGATATTTGTAGCGATACGCTGTATTTCAAGATTTGTCGTGTACCTAAGTATATTTCTAGACATCTCTATGGCTGCTAGGTGATGAGGTATCATCTGTTGAATAAAGGTCTCTGAGATGCTGCACGACAGCGGTACACTTGTCATTCTTCTAATCATGGTGTTTAGAATAGTATAGTAGGCATTTAGATAGGCATGGGTCACATTACTTAGCTTGCAGTTTCTATCCATAAGGCTCATAACTCCTTTCTGGATAGTATATGAGAAGCGTTATGGGTATGATCCTAGATCAATCAGAATCCCAACTTCAATAACCACGTCGACAACTTCTCTTCTCGCTCTTTTAAGTCACCATTTATACGATTAAATTTTCCAAGCCTGTGCTCAGAAGTTATACTGCCATCCAGCATATATAGGACACGTTCTGCCTGAGCAGCGACCTTCGCATCATGCGTAGCCAGTAAAATCGTAGTACCGGCCTGATTAATATCAATTAATATCTCCATAATTTCACTAGCAGATTTAGAGTTCAGCGCACCTGTTGGCTCATCACCAAAGAGAATATCAGGCTCATTGATGATTGACCTGCAGATCGCTGCTCTTTGCAGTTGTCCACCCGACACTTGTGTAATATCACGCTCAGCGTATGCGGAGATCCCGGTTTTTTTCATTAACTCAGCGGCTCTGTTATTGATGGTTCTACGACTAACGATTTTAGCTCGATAAGCGGATAAGATGATATTGTCCCGAATAGTCAGGTTTTTTAAAAGATGCATCTGCTGAAAAATAAATCCCATTTGATTTAAACGCAGTTCAGCTAATTCACGCTCAGAAAGACCACTGATGTCCTGCCCTTTAAAAACAACGCTTCCTGAAGTCATCCGGTCCATACCGCTGATCGTATAAAGCAATGTTGATTTCCCTGAGCCAGAAGGCCCCATTATAGCTACGAATTCTCCCTTTGATACCTGCAGATGAACATCTTTTAATACCGTCTGCGGGGTTCCTTGTCCGGTTTCAAAAGTTTTATTTAACCCCTTCGTCTCTAATATGAACATTCTAAAACCTCCCCCTCATTCAACAATCAGTTTAGATATATTGGATTTCTTCATCGATATCGTGCTTACTACGGTTGTGAGTGCTACAATCAGCATGAAAAAAAGAGGGAGAAGTAGATAAGCTGCCACCGGATTAACTACAAACTGTATGTTGGATGCCCCCATAAAAGACCCGAGTAATTGAGTGAATTTTTGGCCGATGGTGTTAGCTGCAAAGGTTCCGAGGATGATTCCGAGACCTGAAACCAGTAGTAGCCTTACCTGATATTGCTTTCGAATATCTTCTAACGTAAAGCCAATGCTCCTCAAGATTGCGATTTGCGAAGCGTCCTTTGCTAGCAGCATTTTTAGAAATAAAGCAGTAATCAGTACAGAAACCGATATTGAGATAGCCATGGATAAGCCAGTGACCAGCTTTAATTGCCGAATCGTATNNCCTCCGTTCGTTATATCTTGATAGATCCCGCTAACGGTCAATTTTTTTGAAGCACCTTTCACCTCCAAAAGTACGCTATCCCCTACCCTTTTGTTCCATTCCTTGGCATTCAAATCAGAAAGGGCAATCTCATCCCCACTTTCAGGGGTTCCTCCGTTAACATAGGTAAGTGGAAAGATAGAGAAATCTCCTGTCTCAACATTGATGTTCTCCCATACGCCATCGCTGCCTAACACTTTAAATCGAGATGTGATTAATGGTGAGAATTTAGCTATGTCGGAATCCTTATTTAGCGTGGTTATCAGTTCATTAAATCGTTTCTCTATTTGATCAGATGGCTGCAAATCTATTCTCATGTCACTCTGACCTACACCCATATAAGAAATAAACCGAGGGGACTGAAGAGTATTCAATAAATTCACTGGCACAAGAATAATAAACAAACAAATCACAAATACGAAGAACAAAAATCCGAACATGGTGAAGCGTCCATAAACATCCTTTAGGCCTAGAAAAACATTCACATTTATATGCCTGCGTTTACTCAGCACTATTCTACTCTTATTGCCTTTCAACTCTCCCACAGTCCCTGACCTTAAAGCTTCTACTACTGTAATACGATTAAACCTTCTAAGAATAACTCTGCAAAAGAACATAATCATCCCGAAGATCAAACCGACCGCTAAGACTGGAACAATAGGCTGAAGGATCGTTTTCGGAGCAGTCCCCAGGTACAATGTGATATTCGCTGTAAACAACCGCACCACACCCAAAGATAATAAATATCCTAATAGTGAAGCACATGCGGCCATAACCATATATTTTGCCAAATAGANNCCTCCTCTAAGGTCGCGATCATTGTAAATCTTAAACATAGGGTGGCAATAATCATTAGTAGGATGCTTACCAAAATAATGACTACTGCAATAATCCCATCTGTCAGCGCATTCAGCATCTTAAACAAAGGATAGTCTATCATGGGTCCTTTGCCGGGCATATCTGAGGATTGATAGGCATTACGGAACTCGCTAAGTCTACTTAAATCGGTGATTTGAAATTCAATTAGGTATTCAACTTCTCCATGGTTCTTCTTTAGTGCATTATAATCCGTATCATTAACGACAAAGCGCTTCGAGCTAACAATAGCTGGATTCATTTGGATATCACGAACAAAATCAGTAACAATGAATTTCTTATCTAACTGTCCATTGGAAAGGGTGACCTGATCACCAATGTTCAGATTATTCTCCTTCTTATAATAAATAGGAACTGCGATTTCTCCTTCGGATACCCTCATCACTTGATTCTCTAAATTCAGCAGCAAATCAAACGATGGGTTCTGCCTTACAAAGCCGATATCCATCACGCTGTTCTCTTCCGACTTATTGCTGTTACCCAAGACAATCTTCGAGCCATCTATCCTTAGCATTTCTAATGTCTGTTGATTCTTAACAAGTGGATTTGTAGAGGCGAATTTTTGAATACCTGCGTTATCTATTGGACCAGCATGCATTTGAACAAAATGGGGAGCTTTTGATTTATCCAGCAAATTACTTAAAGAACCGGACAATTCCATAATGACTTGAGAAGCACAGGCAGCAAGCAACGCCGATAACATCATAAAAATAAATAAGACGATCGTTATAATTTTATTTCTTTGAAAATCTTTTTTCACAATTTGTAGAAGCATTGAGTCCCTCTCCCCTGCGTCTCATTCATCCTCCCTGCTCGGACCTTACTCAAACATTTGCGTTACGTAGGAAAAGCTTCCTTTTTCAGCTCCCAACGTAGTCTCCATAATATAAATAAAGCTCTGAATTTTGAGAATGATCTCTTCCGGCTGCCACTTGAAAATCCCTTCATCAAACAGAAATTGTGAGGCGACCAACAGAAATTCCATCGTTTCTTTAGGATATGGACAGTGGAACAAGCTCTCCTCGATTCCCTGCTCAATCACCTCTGTCAAAACAGGGGTGAGTTTCAAAATGGTTTCAGTCAAGCTTTTCTGATGGATTAGCGCATTTTCTGCATGATGAAACTGTTCGATCATCTGACCTTTTCTCTCCGAATCAGGTTTCTGCGCCATTATGATTTGTAGTAGCTTTTCATGCACGGAGAGCTTCGGATCAGCGGCAATGGTCTTGGCAGCATCCACTCCAGCATCAATGAATCGCGTGACCACCGCATCCATAACCTCCTCCTTCGACTTGAAATAATAGTAGAACGTGCCCTTGGCAATCCCAATCTCCTGCAGGATGTCGTTCACTGTAGTTCTCACATAGCCTTTATTAAAAAAAAGCATTTCTGCTGTATCTAATATTTCATTTCTACGTTCTTCCGCTTCTTTGGAAACCCTCATGTTAATCCTCTCCATTTCACAAACTGACCGACCGTCGGTCTATTCCAATTATATACAATTAATCCATTGTGTCAATCATTCTTTTCTTTAATAACCGCATAAAAAAAGAGAATTGTTCTAAGTGAACAACTCTCCACAAATCAGCGATTCTCTTGAGTCCCTAAGATCTGATCAATTTTCTCTTTTGCACCTTCCCAGGAGGTCAATAATGGAAATCCATATTGTTCGCGGGCTCTCAAATTCCATGGATGCGGAATGCAGAGCACTTTCCTTCCATCCTGCAATGCAGGAACCAAGTTGTGAACCCCGTCATCGATCAGAAGATCGTAATTAATAAGATTCTTTCGCTTGCAGGGGAAGAAATTATCAATAGGAATAAACGGCATATGCTTCTGTAGCCAGTTCCATTTTTCAACAACTGCATTGGGCTGGGCTGCCGTAACGATAATAACATCATATGCGTTATGTAGCTTCTCCATTTCTCCTACAACATGCTCGTCGAACAATTCAAGCTCCTCATATAAACCAGGCCGCCCATAGAATACATCTTGTGTACAATCTGGATGANNGGGGAAATCATTGTTGTTATGGAATATAGCTCGCTTGACTAGATGGCATATGGTATCATCCATATCCACTGCAATTATTGGCTTTCTCATCTGTGTCCCCCATATGTTTTTTTATATTACTATAAGTATACACAATATAATTACTGTTTTCGTCTTGAGTTAGTTAAATTTCTATCTAATGTTTTTTAAACGCCTCTACGCATCTTTGACAGATACAGGCTTTACCACTCAGTTCCAAAGGTACCCTTTCTAGTAGTTCTGCAGGAATTTCCGTATGAAAACACCAACATTCCCCACTGTCAGCACCACAATGATTTAATTCTTTACATAATGGACAATACCGTTGTTTAACTTGTTCATTCTTCATTTTCAAGCTTCTACTCCCCCATAGATGACTAAAACATTTCACTTCTATTTATTCACTTTTATTTTCCTTAAAATTCANNCTTCCTCCATAACCATCTGTGAACATTCCAAGTCTAGCGTTACCAAGCATAGGATTATTCAATAAAGTAATTTCACATTTCTCACCATGGATTCATTCCTCCTATAGATCTCTGCTATACCGCTATAATCCAATACTGTCGGAACAGGAACAACACCCTTTAGCCTTTCAAGCATCTGAAATTCACGAACTATTTTATCCCTATTATATGAGATCTTAACATATACATTTTTTAAGTTAATAACTCAACTTTCGCAGCTAGAAAATCACTTACATTTGTCATCAATGTTCCATTCGACGTTCCCAATTAACGTAGACTTGCTTCCCCATTCTTTCTCTCTTTCGTTTTGTNNACCAACCTTTCGTTTAACAAATGTAAATAACTACTAGGGTGCCCGAAGCCTCGGAGAAAACCAAATCTCATTAAATTCTACTAAACCACTCTTACAAAATTCTCACAAGACCGTGAGTAATACAGAATTAAGAACAAAACTAACCTATTGCTAAGATACATCGAACGCCAGATTCATTCATAAGATCAAGAAGATCATCGCCAGCTAGTGGAAAAGGTAATCATCTACGAAAAGCAAACCGGAAGGCGATGACGCGGGCTTCCCATTTGTTTCGAACATCTTCTCTGGGCATGAAAGATCCTCCTCTGACTGATTCTGAGGAGGATTATCTTATAGCATTTAGTTGGCTTAATGAGGGACCTTCATCCTCGAGAAATCATCCATTCAAGCTCTCGGTTCGTGTTTACCTAGGGAAGCGTAACCGTTGCTTTTAATAGATTGCTTGTAGTGATTAACTGGAAAAGTTACGACTAAACATATCCTTTTTAGGCAGTGCTGGTTATATTATGGGGCAAAATGCTTAGTCAAACGACCGCTCAAATTTTCAAGCATATCCTTGGTCATGCCCTCTAAATCGTATACTGGAGAAAACCCCCCCTCCTGTGTTGCCGAGGTCGAATCGAGTGAATTCGGCCAACTCTCTGCAATCGCTTGACGAACCGGATCCACATGATAGTTCAGTACGAAGCCAGGGATATAACGCCGAATCGACGTTGCAACGGTCTCCGGATCGACGCTCATGGCCGTTACGTTAAAAGCATTGCGGTGCTGAAGACGCGCTGGATCTGCTTCCATCAGCTTCACGATCGCCTCCAATGCGTCCGGTAAATACATCATATCTAGAAAGGTGCCCGCTGCAATATAAGAAGTATATTGTCCCTTTGCAAGGGCTTCGACGTACATATCGACGGCATAGTCCGTCGTTCCGCCCCCCGGAGGCGCCGTGTACGATATTAACCCGGGAAATCGCAAGCTACGCGTATCAATACCATACTTTTGATGATAATAGTCGCAGAGCAGTTCACCCGCTACTTTGCTCACACCATACATCGTTACCGGCCTCTGAACGGTATCTTGAGGTGTTCCCTTTTTTGGCGTGCCGGGCCCGAACGCGCCGATCGAGCTCGGCGCAAAGAACGAACAGCCTAACTCCCGCGAGACCTCTAGGGCATTGGTCAATCCCCCCATGTTAAGGTTCCAAGCTAGAAGCGGTTTGGCTTCGGCAGTAGCGGACAGTATGGCGGCCAGATGCAGGATTGTATCTACTTGATGCGCCTTCGCAATTTCCAGCATCGACGCACCGTCCATGACATCCAACAGCTCAAAAGGCCCCGAATGAGCCGCGGCATTATCGCTTAATCGAATATCTGTTGCCACCACCTGAGTCTCGCCATAAAGTCGACGCAGATGGCATACCAATTCAGATCCGATTTGCCCGAGGGCACCGGTTACTAGGATCTTTTTCATACTGCATAACTCTCCTTCCCCGATAGTCTTGTCATATCAAGCCCATCTCGCGTCCGACCCGTTCATATGCGGCTAATGCCTCATTGAGCATATCCGTCGTATGCGCCGCAGTTGGCATATTGCGAATGCGTCCCGTACCCTTCGGTACTGTCGNNCCTCCATCAAGCGCTTACTGAAAGTTTGGGTCAACGCTTCGTCTCCGATGATACACGGGGTGATCGGTGTTTCGCTCGCTCCGATGTTGTAACCGAGCTTAATAAGCCCTTGCTTCAAATAGTCTCCGTTTGCCCAAAGACGATCTTGCAACTCCGTACTCCGCTCCAAAATACCGATCGCCTCGATGCAAGCTCCTATTGCCGCTGGAGGGAGCGAAGTAGAAAACAGGAACGGACGGCTTCGTACTTTCAGCCAATCAATCAAATCGCGACGCCCTGCTACATAACCGCCTGCCACGCCGATTGCCTTGGACAATGTCCCGATCTGAAAATCTATTCGATCGGACAACCCGAAATGCTTGACCGTCCCAGCTCCGCCTCCCAGCACCCCTGAGCCATGAGCATCGTCAACATACGTAATCAAGTCGAATATTTCAGCGATTTCCTGAATCTCGGGCAACTTCGCAATGTCTCCATCCATCGAAAACACGCCATCCGTGATCACCATTACCTTGCCGTATGCACCGGATCTGGTAGCCTCCTCTGCCTTTGCGCGTAGATCTTCCATATTAGAATGGCGATAGCGAATGATTTTCGCTCGGGACAAGCGGCATCCATCGATGATGGAGGCATGATTCAGCTCATCGGACAAAATCGCATCATGTTGGTCCATGACGGCCGAGATGGCGGCCATATTACAGTTAAAACCGGATTGGTATGCA
>DOJM01000108.1:5663-13862 GCA_003529225.1 Paenibacillus sp. | reverse complement strand
CATCAACATGCGTGGCGTAATCTCCGTATATCGTTCATCTGCCATTTTAAAGTCCTTAATGTATGTGGTCAGTGGTTGATCAATATCAACTTGATTAGAATCAGCTAGCATCATCGTTGCAGCAGACACATACGTTTTACTTACTGAGCCTATTCCAAACATCGTTTCTTTGGTTATCGGACTCTTGGTCGCTTTATCGTAGACACCAGCGCTATCCGATAAAACAATGGATCCATGATCCATAATTGCATACTGCAATCCACTTGCTCCATAATCGGACACGATCTTCGAAGCCAGCTTCTGTGCCTTTTCTTTTACAGTATCATTATTCGTTAGAGCAAAAGCAGGGGTGACTGGTATTGCAAAAAGTATAGCAGTCATTNNCCTTCTTCATTATTAATCCCTCCTCGTATTCCTTCCAGATGTGACTTACTGAAATCATCATACAAGGAAGAACGCTGCTAAAATGAAAATCGCCCTGAAACGCAAAAAATAATCCCTAAACAACAGGTTGTCTAAGGATTATCGGTATATAATGGTATTAGTGCCATATTATTAAATATTTTATGTTTCGTTTCAATGGTCATATGACCACCGTACTTGTCGCAGATTCTAGCTATGTTCGTTAATCCAATACCATGAAATTCCGGGTTTGATTTTTGGCTGTTTAAATGGGCAACTTCATTCTCCATATGATTCATGATGTGAATGAGAAGGGTAGACTCGGTAGAATGTATTTTTATAAGAATGTACCTATCTTCTGCGATCTTCAACTTTTTAGAAGCCTCTATTGCGTTATCTAGCATATTTCCAATGACAACACATAAGTCATAACGGTCAATATGGACTTTTTGTGAACATAAGCTAAGCTTTGTATCTATTCTTATGCCATTGGCTTGTCCAATATTAAGTGTATTTTTGACAAGGGGATCTATAACTAGATTCCCTGTGTTTACCCGTTGATAAGCCCCTTCAACTTTATTTAATGTAGTCTTAATATGTTCCCTTGCTGCTGCTAACTCATTTCGCTCAATACACTCTTCAATATATAAAAACTGTTGATTCGTATCATGAATGATTCTTTTAATGGATTTAAAGCTGTGAACGACTTTTTCGTAATTCGCATCCTGATGGTCCATCTGCTGTTGCAGCTGAGCATTCTCATGCATGAATTGAAATTTATCAATGATATTATCAAAAACATAGAAAATCATAACGTTTAAGAATAGTAATACAATGACGGATATGAAAGAATAGGCGTCCTTATAAGTTAGAATATTCAGTTGGTTTATACTTACAATAGGAATAACCGAAAAAAATATGTAGTAACGATAATGCAAAGAGTAACTTCTACGTTTTGCAAGTAGTCGTATGATCTGAATGATAGCAAACATGATCATGCAACTGAGTACAATAGCTTTTGTGTAGGCTATTTGATCATATTCATTTACAGAGTCAAAGCTAAACTCAATTGAATATAGGGTATAAAAAATATAAAGGGATATAAAATTAACGAGAGATATTAAAACACCGTAAAACATAGAAAAAATGATCTTGTCTTTAATTTTTACTTGATAAGATTGTGCAAAACTAAATATCATGAGCAAAGGTAGAATCAAAGATAAAATAGGAGAGATGGGAATAACCAGATACAGGTAATCAAGCAACCCAAACATAATGAAATAAATGAATCGGTTATGTTTTTTAGCTGATTTATCAAACACCGAGTTGAAGAAAAAATTAATTTGAACACCCATCACAAGTACAATGCTAAAGACAATAGGAAAATTATTTTGAATCATATCAATCGACCTTCATAATCATAAATTTGGTGTAAGTATCTTTAACCTCATTAATTTTAGAACGACCTATAGGTAATTCCAACCCATTGGACATTAGAACAACTCCGCTAGAAAATTTCTTCACATGAAGCAGATTAATAATAATAGAACGATGGATTTGCAAGAAATTACAGCCTTTTAAGGCCAAAGCATAATCTGAAATGATGCCTTTGCTTTCATAGGTTTGATTAGTGGTCGTAAAATGTAGTTTGCTTTTTATAGTTAAGCTCTTGGCAGCTTGAATACTAATGAGGTCATCATATTTTAAAACGATTTCTTCATAGGTTGACTTGATAACCATAAACTTTTTATCAAGTGCTTGAAAGTATTGGCATATCTTGATTATTTTCTCCTCCAAGATCGAAGGAGCAATGGGTTTTATCAAATACTGAAATGTCATGACATCAAAACTTTCCACCATATATTCAGGATAGCTTGTCAGAAAAATAATTTGTTCATCAAGGTTATTTAACTCTCTTATTTTTCGGGCTGTTTGAATCCCGTTTATCCCCCCCATTTCAATATCCAAAATTAAAATATGGAATGGAGTTTCAGAGCACTCATAATGGGATACCAATTGCTCTCCCGAGCCGAATAATTCAATTTCAAAATCTATATTAGTCTTTATCGACAAAGTAATCAGGATACTTTTGACAAGCTCTCTTTGTTTTTCCTCATCATCGCAAATAGCCACTCTATACAAAAATGATACACCTCTCATTTTCTATACCTTTATTCTAAAAACTCCATATAAACATGATACAACCTTTTGACTTTGTATAGATAGCTTTTGGATGAAATGCAAATTAGAATCCCTCAACACCACATGAACGAAATCCTGCGAATACATGAGCTTGCGGGAAGAAATTAAATCATATCGAGGGACTATGAAAAAAATTCCATTCTAGGTTGTGAGTCGGTGCTCTTTATCTTTGTAAACTCAGAATCAGGGTATCATCGGAGTCCTTGCTTTTAGGCGGTCAAACTCATAGATCGTTCGGAGATTTTATTCATATAAATCAATCCCATGATAAAACCCACAGGAATCAGTAACCCTAATAAATCGACATACAATTCACAAAGTGAAAAAGCTGCAATTATGATCTCCCAGTCTTTTAACTTTAATATCTTTCGCTGATCCAAATAAGACAACAGTAATGAAACAAAAAAACAGATCCACAAAATTCAGCTCAATAGTATCAGTCCTCCCTTCTTTCATTATATACAAAACACCCGACAGAGAAATCTGCCGGGTGTTTTATCATTTATATTTTACAAATCAGGATGCTCATGTTTTGCTTTCAGACGATTCCAACGACGCTCTACTTCTGTCTCGAAGCTGCGTAACGCTGGTTCATTCTCAGGCTTCAGTAAATGACGGGTTTTCCCCATAGTCTTCAACCAAGCGGAAAGCTCAACGCGTTTGCCTTTGTCCTCTGGATTATACGTAATATTCGTAGATCCGTGTTCGACTTCATATAGAGGGAAGAAGCAGGATTCAACAGCCAGCGAGACGATGTTGGTACCTTCTTTATCTTCAGACATCCAGTTCAGCGGGCATGCGATCAGGATTTTACCATACACTAGTCCTTCGTTCTGAGCGTACCATTGTGCTTTTGCCGCTTTCTTCACAAGATCCTGCGGATAAGCTTCGGAACCTGTGAAGACATATGGAATGTTAGTAGCTGCCATGATTTGCGCAGTATCCTTATGCTGTGTAACTTTACCTTGCTGATTCTTACCAATGCTGGATGTAGATGTACGGTGACCCAGTGGTGTGGAGTAGGACTGCTGAGCACCTGTGTTCATGTAACCTTCGTTATCGTACTCTACGATAATCATTTTGTGACCGCGTAGGGCAGCCCCAATCGCAGGTCCCATTCCGATGTCCATACCGCCATCACCAGTTACCATTACAAATGTAAAGTCGTCTTTAAGCCCTAAACCATCAAGCTCACCACGACGTTTGCGCTCCCAGAACATTTCTACAACACCAGATAAGGTAGCTGCACCATTTTGGAACAGATTATGAATAAACGTAGATTTATGAGAGGAATATGGATATCCCGTCGTCGTTACCATTGCACAACCCGTGTGATAAAGTGCTACGATATCCCCTTCGATGCCTTTGAAGAACGTCTCAAGTCCCGAGAAAATTCCACAGCCCGGACAAGCGCCATGACCTGGTGCAAGCCGTTTAGGTTTCTTCGTCAAGCTGCGCAGTGGGGGTATCCGTACACTTAATTTTCCTGTTGCTTCATCCTGTTTAACCGTAATTAGTCCTGTCTTCAGCGAATCAAAGTCCATCGGCTTCAATAGACGCTGTGGTGCTTTGTCCGGTGTACCTGGATTGTGACCATAGTAGTCAAACGGAACTTCAACACGGTCTGCCGAAACGGCATCCAATGCCAGTTGGAAGAATGCATGACCATCTTCTGCGTAGAAGTCCTTACCGCCCAACCCGTAAATACGGCTAATTACCTTTGTAGTAGTGTTACCATAGGTGAACAAGGCTGCTTTGATCTCATTTACCATATTACCGCCGTGACCACCTACCGAATCTGCACGGTCGCCTACGGTGATTGCCTTTACATTCTTCAGCGCTTCAGCCATTTGCTTCTGTGGGAAAGGACGTATCATATTCGGCGAAATTGCGCCTGCTTTGATCCCTTGCAAGCGAAGCTGATCTACAACGTCCTTAATGATCTCTGACGCAGAATTCATCAAGAATACAGCTACTTCTGCATCTTCCATCCGATACTCTTCGATCATTGGATAGTGGCGTCCGGTCAGTTCAGCGAATTCTTTAGCGATTTCTTCGAAGACTTCACCCGCATTATACATCGCTACTGACTGCTGATAGCGGTTGTTAATATAGTCAGGTTCATTCATGTAAGGACCTACGGTAACTGGATTATTACGATCCAAGGTGTCCGTAAAGCCTACCGGAGGTTGTGCTCCGACGAATTCATGAACATCCTCACGGTGAGTAAATGCCTGTACACGGCGCTTCTGATGAGAAGTAAAATACCCATCTGATGCTACCATAACTGGAAGACGCACTTTGGCGTGCTCAGCAAGCTTAAGTGCCATCAGGTTCATATCATAAACGGATTGTGGATCACGGCACATCAGAATCGGCCAGCCCGTATTTAGCGCAAAATACAAATCAGAATGGTCACCATGAATATTAAGCGGACCGGAAATCGAGCGGCAGATCAAATTCATTACCATAGGCATCCGTGTCCCAGCTTGTACCGGCAATTGCTCTAGCATGAACATATAACCTTGGGCACTGGTAGCATTAAATACACGTCCGCCAGCCGTCGAAGCTCCATAACAGATTCCTGCAGAACTGTGTTCGCCATCTGATGGAATAAGCATAATGTCATGCTGACCGTTCGCTTTCATGGTATCAAGAAATTGAGCTACTTCTGTCGATGGGGAGATTGGAAAATAACCCATGACATGATAATTTATTTGATGGGCAGCATAAGCCGCCATTTCATTGCCGGATTCATAAAGGAATTTCTGCTCTACCTTCGTAGAGCTTACTTCTTTGTCATAATCAATAGCCACGTGTGTTCCACCTTTCCTCCGTTAATTAAGCCTCAGTAACAAGATCAAAAATATGCCGGNNGTTCGCCAGACAAAGCCGTTGTAGGACATGCTTCTACGCATTTCAAACAGCCTTTGCAGTATTGATAATCAATCCCTTGCAGGAACATTTGCGGACGTCCCTTCTTATCAGGCTGTTCCTCCCAAACAAAGCATAAATCAGGACATACCGTATCGCACTGCGCACAATGAATACAATCCTCTAATTTGAAATGAGGCAATAAACCGGATCTTGAAATGCTTAGATTCTTTAAAAAGCTGCTGCCAGGATTCGTAATGGTACCACCAATAGGCTGAGTTTCATAACCTAAGGCCGAAATATCGGACCGAACGAACTCAGGCATAATCGCACCTTCTGGTAATGGGAAATGCATGAAGGTAACTTCATTAAATCCACGTTCGAAAGTAGTTAGTGCTGACTGAACAGCCTGCGGATATTTTTTGCCAAGTGATTTCTCGATAACACCCTTCATAATTTCAGGATCCAAGAAATCACACATCCGGAACAATGCGCCTAACATTGCCATGTTTACACGGTTCTTTTCATCTAAAGCGATCGATGTAGCATCAACAACAGCTATAGTTCCTGCCATCATATTCAGGGAGGACTTTAATTCCTCCGGCGACTTAGCTGAGTTCACTAGTACCGTGCTATGATCATAAATTCCGCTAGTCACGTTGACGGTCTTTGCCAACGCTTCATGGAATATTCCTACGACATGAGGTCGTTCTACTGGTGAAGTGTCACGAATATGCGTGTTCAAGTCACAAAAACGGATATGCGCTTTTACCGCTGATCNNCAGAACCATAGGATGAAAAGCTCACTCCATTCATTCCAGCACCGACAACGCCTGCTTCTGCAAGCATTTTACCCGCTAAGTTCGCGCCTAGCCCTCCAATTGATTCCAGACGAATCTCAAAAAATCCGAGTTCGTTCACTTTTGGTAACTGTACCACCGACATAGCCCCTTTCAGAATGTCATCAGTATAATATCCTTATGACTTTTTCAAAGATTGTAACTTCATTTAGCAAGTCGCGAAGTGACAAATCTTGCATTTTCCATGTGTTACCTAAGATTATTTAGCTACTCTTATTTAGCAATAAAATTAAAAATTAAGATGTTAAATTCATCACATTCTGCATGATAAATATCACACTCCAGTGAAAAGTAATGCCTCATTCAAAAAATGTGTGTTATTTTTACTNNTTTTCAACTAGTCCGTTTCAGGATAAACTGATGCTTGGTGTAATTTTTCGAAGACAGCTTAGGAGGCATTAATTGTGAAGTCAAACGAAGCATCATTACAGAAGAAATTGCTTCCTCGGCATATCAGCTTTATGGCGATGGGCGGAGTAATCGGTACGGGCATATTTAAAGGAAGTTCTGAGACCATAAGCATTGCCGGACCTGCGGTTATTCTTACTTATGTATTAGCAGGCCTGCTACTCTTAGTGGTCATGGGGGCAATAGCCGAAATGGCTACGGTGTACCCGAATAGGAATATGAAGGACTTCATACGTGAGGCTTTTGGAGAACGACTTTCCTTTATTGTGGGCTGGTTATATTGCTTCATGTGGTTGACCGTTTGTGTGATTGAAGTGCTGGCAGCAGGCAGCTTCTTGCAATACTGGTTACCGGATGTTCCTTTATGGCTGCTCAGTCTTGCAAGTGGCGCTTTAATTATCGGCATCAACATGATGAGTGTAGGTGGTTATGGAGAAACGGAGTTTTGGTTAGCCGGGATCAAGATCGCAATGATCATCATCTTCATTATCTTAGGAAGCTCATTAATTTTTGGACTGTTACCTATGTCTGAGGCTACGCCTTACTTACACAACTTTACAGACTATGGTGGATTTCTCCCGAGAGGCTGGGCCCCCATTTTCTCTGCCCTTCTTGTCGTCATGTTCTCATACGGTGGGTCAGAGTTGATCGGGCTAACCTTGACGGAGACACAGGATGCAGAGAAGGTCTTACCTAAGGTTGTCAAAAGCTTCATTCTGCGCGTTATTCTGTTCTATACCTTGCCGATCCTAATCATCTGTGGATTAATACCCTGGAATCAACTGAATGAGCATACAAGCCCGTTTGTTCAGGTTTTAGCCGCAACAGGACTTAAGGGTGCCGATCACATCATGAACTTTATTCTGATCACAGCAGTGCTCTCTGCTGCCAATTCTGGTATTTATGGAGCCACTCGGATGCTGCACTCTATGGCGTCACAGGGCGAAGCACCACGCAGCTTGGCAAAAACCTCTGCAAAAGGTGTACCCATCAACAGTCTGAAGCTCTGTGCCGTTGTTCTTGTTATTGGTTCCTTGTTAGCGTACTTCGCCCAGGATGGATTGTTCCGTTTGCTAATGGCTGTTCCAGGCTTTGTGGTTATTCTCGTATGGATCAGCATTTGTATGTCACAACTTAAACTGCGAAAATCTTATCCGAAAGAACCAACCTTTAAGGTATGGGGATTCCCTTATATAACCGGTGTTACACTTGTTTGTTTAACTGTTATCGCGGTTTCTTTTCTCTTCGATGTTCAGAATCGTATCAGTATAGGAACATGCCTAGCAGTTCTGTTGATGCTTACGATTTGGTCGTTCGTAAAATTCAAGAAAAAGAATTAAAGGTTCTAGCTCGGACCGATTTATCAAAAAGAGGTGTATCCCTTGTTCTTCGCATTAGCGAAGAGAGGGACACGCCTCTTTTTAATTATTGCCACTCAAAACCGATTGTCTTC
>DOJM01000108.1:4312-5638 GCA_003529225.1 Paenibacillus sp. | reverse complement strand
GTTATCTTTATCCGTTTTATCATATACGTATAAGCTGCATCCATCGTGCTTTTTCATTTTAGCAAATTCCGTGCCAAACGCACGCCGTAGTTCTTTGCCATGTATCTCTGAGAATGCCTTTATCTCATCAACGCTAAGCAAAAAAACGTTGTCCTCCGTATCTGGCGTACCCTCTCCGTTATCTGAGCAACGGGTCGTCTTTATTAATTCCTTCTCGGCAGCATTGAATGCGCTGTTATAGAATTCATCGTTTAGCCACTCGCGCAAATCACAGTCGTGCCACGTAATATCCACGCAATCACGCCNNCCAAAATGTACTCGCTCAAAACAAACAGTTCGCTACCTGAGTTATGGAGAACACGCCATTCAATCGGCAGCTCTTTACCATCCTTCGATTGTGAATACGTGCCGAAAGTAATGATTTCGCCCGGCTTAAAGTTCCTGTCTGGCGCAAAAGCATGCTGCCCCTTTTCCATTAAGTTCTCCTCCTTATTTACTTCCGAAAAAACAAAAAACGCGGGTACATCACTCTCCCGCGTTAACACTGTTGACAGAATTAATCCTGCAAAATCTACTCTATATCCGGTCGTATATGCTCAGCGATTAACTGCTGCTTGCTAGTCCAGACCTTTTCACTCAAATTCACCCGGTATACCTCGGGATTCAGCTTACGTTGATACTCCGGCCAGAATAGGTCCTTTTGTTCCCGATGATAGCGGCGGACTTCATTCAAATCCGGCAAATTATACACTTGGAATCCGTTAACGTATATCGGCACTAGCATAGGTAGTGCCTCGTAACGCTCAACATACTTATGCATGTATGGATGCAACGGATTAAACAGCTTCAACCGCGCACCATTACGGGGAGCTTCCTCTTCTGGGAAGCAGATATAATCCGCAAGCGCTTTGCCATTTTTACCAATAATCCGGAATACGTCCTTCTTGCCAGGCGTGGATACTTTCTCAGGGTTGGAGGAAATCTTGATCGTCGGGATCATTTCTCCAGTAGCAGACTCAATTTCCACCAGCTTATAGACACCACCCAAAGAAGGTTGGTCCGAGGCGGTGATCAGTTGGGTACCCACCCCCCAAGTATCAATAGCTGCACCTTGCAGCTTCAAATCCATAATCGTGTTCTCATCTAAATCGTTGGAAGCGACTATCTTCACATAATCCAGGCCAGCATCATCTAACATCTTACGCGCTTGACGGGATAGATAGGCCAAGTCACCGCTATCCAAACGGATACCGACCATTTTTTTACCTTGCGCCTCAAGCTTCTTGGCTGTATGGATTGCATTAGGCACCCCGCTACGGAGTGTAT
>DOJM01000108.1:1300-4284 GCA_003529225.1 Paenibacillus sp. | reverse complement strand
CGTGTCCACCAATAGCGTAACTTCGTCCGGCATCACCTTAGCATAGGCATCAAAAGCCTCCTGCTCGCTGCCAAAGCTCTGTACCCAGGAATGTGCATGTGTTCCCTTAGTCGGAATACTAAACATTTTGCCTGCCAGCATGTTGGAAGTAGCATCAAAGCCGCCAATATAGGCCGCTCTAGCCCCCCACACCGCTGCATCAGCTTCTTGCGCACGCCGGGTACCGAACTCCAGCAAGATGTCATTCGGAGCCACCTGCTTAATTCGTGAAGCCTTAGTAGCGATCAACGTCTGGTAGTTCATGAAGTTCAGAATGGCTGTCTCCACCAGCTGAGCCTCCATAATGGTTCCTTCCACGCGGATTAAAGGCTCATCTGGAAAAATCAATGCGCCTTCTTTCATCGAATGAACGGTTCCCTGAAAATGAAACTGCAACAGTTCCTCCAAAAAAGCGGGAGCATAGTTCTCTTCTTGCTCCGACAAATATCGGATATCATCTTCGGTAAACCGCAAACCGCCGATATAACCNNTCTAACCCTGCGAACACAGCATAGCCGTTGCCGAAAGGCAGCTTACGGAAATAAGCCTCAAATACAGCCTTCCGTTTATGAGTTCCATTCACCCAGTGAGCATACATCATATTGATCTGATATTTATCCGTATGTAGCGCAAGTTCTCTTCTCAAGTCCTCATCTCCTAATATCTACGCTGCTATATGTGTATGTTCTGTTCTAGTATTATGCCTTAACAACATCTGCGCCTAAACTACCCCTGAAATGTTCTAACGCCCAAGTATGTCCATTTGGATTAAAGCTGGCAACTGCATCTTCGTGCACAATAATTGCAAACCCTTTGTTATATGCATCCACTGCTGTGTGCAATACACAAATATCTGTGCAGACCCCAATTAAATGGAGTTCAGTAATGCCACGCTCCCGCAGCTTAATTTCCAGATCAGTTCCACTAAAGGCGCTATAACGTGTTTTGTCCATCCAATAGATGGAATCACGGTTGTGCTCATAGACAGACTTCAAACTTCCGAACAACTCTCGTCCTTCACTCCCGCGTACATTATGAGGAGGAAATAGTTTGCTCTCCGGATGGTAAGGGTCATTCTCTTCATGCAAATCAACGGCCATAACGACATAATCGCCATTTTGGACAAACTCCGACGTTAATTGGCTCATTCTAGGCTCGATATCTACGGCTGGCTGACCAACCGGCAGATTTCCGTTAACAAAATCATTCGTAAAGTCGATCACTATTAGTGCTCTCATGAGATTAATCCCCTCNNGTGTAGATGGATAACAAAGGCTCATGATCTGTGAACATATAGAGCTGAGCGGGACGCTGGGAATATTGATTTGAACTAAGCGCATTCCCCTCTTCGTCTCTCACTTCTTTTAATATACCCTGACGGCTACGTGTTGAAGTGATTTTACGAATAAAATTCGGTTCCTTAAATTCCGGGACTACCGTTTGAATGACTTGATAGAGCTCACTAAGAGTAAAATGTCTAGGTAAAAACTGTCTTGCGATCGTAGTCTGAAGCATTTGTTGTTGAATACGCAAGTATGCATCCTTGATGATATCATGGTGGTCAAAAGCGAGCTCCAGCTCTTCAAGTGCTTCCTGCAATGTAAATAAACCTACCTCACCAGCATCATCCGAAGCTTGTCTTTGCTCCAACATCCATTCTTCTACAAGGGCAAAAAATGCATGACTGATAATCCATCCACGAGGGTCGCGGCCTGGTGTACTGTAAACGCCCAGATATTCCAAATGACCACCATCTACACCAGTCTCTTCTTTGAGTTCACGCGTAGCTGCAGCATAAATGGACTCATCCTCCTGACAGAATCCGCCTGGGAGAGCCCACATTCCAGCACATGGCCATTTCTTTCGTCTAATTAACATTACCTTAAGCTCACGTAAGGGAAGCGTCTTCGTGACCGTCTTACGTTCGCGTTTGGTCAGTGTAAACATTACGATGTCGGCCGGAACTCCGTCCGGTGTACGATATTTTTTGGCGTTATAGGTTTGTTCCCCATTTTCGCTCATATTTGCCCCATCCTTTTCCGAAGCTATAATTTTACTAATTCGTATCTTTAAATGTACCAAACCTTAACTTCTAAAATCAACAACTGGACCTAGAAAGATTAGGATTATGTATAGTGTGAAACTTAAAGGGGCGGATCTGCATCCGCCCCCCAAACTGAGTGTGGGTTATCCGCATGTGGTTGGAGGCGCTTCGGTGCCGGCTTCCACATTTATTTTTTCCGAAACGGTATCTCTAATCACGGAAATGACAAGCTGGAGTAGATAATTGATGTCACTCTGGCTCTGCTGAAATTCGTTCACGACTGGAATGCCGTCAATTTCATCCTGCAACACTTCAATTTCACGCTCGATCTTTGCTACCATATCTTTATTATTAAAGCTTTCGAAGGCGACAATTTCCTTCTGCTTTTTCTTAATCGTTGCAATCAGGCCTTGTACACGCTCGTGGTTCAGGATTTTTTGCTCAGCCTGTTGAAAATGCTTTACTTCTTCACTTGTCGAGATCAATGTAGCTAGTTCTTTAGCTTTACCCATAATATCCTCGCGTACGATCAAGTCACGGGTATTATAAGTCTTCATTCCATATTTATTNNATTCGTATGTGATGATTAATGAACAGCAGCAGCTTCTGCCACAATGTCCCCTTTGATGTACCATGTTTTGGTATCTGTAATTCTCACTTTTACAAATGTGCCAATAAGCTCCTTCGAACCTTCAGAATGGACCAGCTTGTTCGCACGGGAACGGCCAGAAAGGACTTCCGAGTTATTCTTACTCTCGCCTTCTACCAGTACCTCGACGACTTCACCTAGCATACGGTCATTAATGATCCGACTATTCTCTTTAATGAGATCATTGAGTCTTTGCAGACGTTCGCTCTTCACTGACATCGGTACATTGTCCTCCATAGCAGCTGCAGGTGT
>DOJM01000108.1:923-1172 GCA_003529225.1 Paenibacillus sp. | reverse complement strand
ACTCATTTTCTTAAGTACGGCAGTACTTCCCGATTGAACCGGTAGATGGATATGCTCCACCAGGTTGCCGCCTTTGCCGAGCACTTCAACTAATTTATCATCAAAATCACGTGGATGCGATGTCATAAAGCGGATGCGCGGAATATCAATTAAACGCATATCATCCATTAGGTCACCAAAGGTGTAATCGATGTCTGTAAAATCCTTACCGTATGCGTTTACGTTCTGCCCCAGCAAAGTCACTTCCTC
>DOJM01000108.1:0-811 GCA_003529225.1 Paenibacillus sp. | reverse complement strand
ACAGCCATACATAATGTTTACCCAAGCCCGCATGCCTTCGCGTTTTTTCGGTAAGTTCTCAATAATATCGCCCTCTTTAGACCATACCTCCACCACAAGCTCTTTACTGAATACAGCTTCTTTAATGAGGTGTGGCAGACGGTGAATATTATGCGTACCGAAGATCATATCCACGAACCCATGCTTAGACATAATTCGATTAACTACGCCTTCCTCCTGCGACATGCAGCCACACACGCCCAGCAAAAGACCTGGCTTCTCAATCTTCAAGTTCTTAAGGTGACCAAGCTCTCCAAACACCTTATCCTCGGCATTCTCGCGAATCGCACAAGTGTTAAGCAGAATGAGATCCGCATGATTCCTATCATCGACGCTTTTGTAGCCCATCTGTTCTAACAGGCCTTTCATCGTTTCCGTGTCATGCTCATTCATTTGGCAGCCATAAGTCGTTATATGATAATACTTGTCTACTCCGAAATTCTGCATTTCTTCAGGAATCTCGAAATCATAATGCACTTCTATTTCTTCCTTGCCACGCCGTTTTCCTTCTTTATAATCAGGCTGGCTATTAATTTGCACATTTCTTCCTTTAATCCGGTAAGTAATCTTACCCTCTTCTTCACTAATTACCTTCGCATCGCTAAAATCAAAATATTTCGAATAATCTTTCGAACCCTTGCCGGATTTTAAGTCCGGTGAGTTATGGTTCCCCTTAGTCATGCTGTTTTCACGTCCTCTATCTAAAATGTAGCTTATCGATGTTTTAACCTAATATAAAATTATAGCACATTCTATAACATTACATCCATCA
>DOJM01000550.1:854-5160 GCA_003529225.1 Paenibacillus sp. | reverse complement strand
TTAGGGGGGATATCCCCGTAGCATCCTTGAAAAAATGATGGAATGTCTTCACGCTGCCAAACCCGGCGGCTTCCGCCACTGCAGACATCGGCAAATCTTCATTGATTAGGATCCATTTAGCTTTGTTAAGCCGATATTCGTTTAAGAAAGCTATAAAGGTCATACCAGTATTCTTCTTGAATAGCTTGGTAAAATAATAGGGACTAAAGCCCATATAGCTAGCTACCTCATTCAGCGTAATAGCTTCCTGGTAATGCTGCTCTACATAGATAAAAATCCGCTCTAATCTTTCCAGTGTTTCTCTAGACTGGTTCAGCGTATCTTCCGAGAACTTAGGCTGTTTATTGAGTGTACTCTTCGGCACTTCCCGTAAAATAACGGTCAATAGTTCAANNGATTAAGTAAGCGTACCCATCTCTTCGCTGCACGTCTTCCTCATAAATACTCTCAATCAGCCCTTTGATCTTCACGGCGGTTGCTTCGGGCCATTTTGAACTAGAATGCTCCATAAGCGTAAATACCTCACGAAGTGAATAATCATTTCCGCTCAATGCTGCAACTTCCTGAAACAGGTTAAGATCGAATTGAATTACTACCCGTTCGCTTTCAGGTGAGGCGAGAAAATAATGGACATCCCCACCGTTGATATATTGAATCTCACCCTGCTCCATGTGAATAGGGGTATCATTTATTCCCAGATTTAGACTTCCTTTAGTTACATATATAATTTCAATTTCTTTATGCCAATGCGGATAGCACAGCGTATCTCCTCCACATAGTAAACTTCTAAAAGGAAAATGCTTATCCACATCTGGAATTTCGAGATAAATATTCATAAGCGCAGCTCCTTATCCGGTTAAACACCAAACCAAACGATGAACATATCCATCCGATTTCACGTAAGCGTTTACTGTATAAATGTTAGTCCTCTAATATTCTTTTGTCAATTCTGGGCCTCTGTATTCTTAATATCCTGCTCCAACTACATTTCTCCCGCTTACACACCACTTTAACAGAGATTTTCTGGTAATTTAATCGGCTTCATACTATATAAAAATTAATTACCTTTCATAGTTCTTATCATTCACATATTTTTTAAGTGGAGTTGACAAGCATACCTGCCAGGATTTATATTCAGGGTAAGCGTTTACGTAATACTTTTTAAGGAATTTGATTCTCGAAGCGTAAACGTTTAATCTAAGGCTAACCGTAATCTAAGGAGTCGTATGAATGAACCCAACAATTAAAGATGTTGCACAAAAAGCGAACGTTTCCATTGCAACAGTCTCTCGCGTGCTAAACAATTTAAGTGGGTACTCCGACAAGACGAAACAAAAGGTAAATGAGGCTATCAAAGAACTCGGCTATCAACCTAACGCGATTGCTCGTGGCCTAATCAATAAGCGTACGCAGACCATTGGTGTAATGTTTCCAAGTGTTTCTGGAGCGTTCTCCTCCGATCTGCTTAAAGGCATTGAGGAATTGGCCAATGACCGCAATTACAGTGTAATGGTCTGTAATANNAGATGGTAAACGAACGTTAAAGTACTTACAACTCTTAAGAGAGAAGCAGGTCGATGGCATTATTTACTCTAGTGAGGTCTTGAAGAAAGAGTATTACGATGTGCTAGAAACCATGAAGATCCCAGTGGTGTTGGTTTCTTCCCAAACGGAATTTGCCAGTGTACCTTATGTGAAAGTAGACGATTACCAGGCTGCTTATGATGCTACCCTCTACTTAATTTCCAAAGGTCATAGCAAAATCGCTATGATCAGCGGCAATCCTAGCGATGCTATCGCTGGTGCACCCAGAGCCGAGGGATATCGTAAAGCGCTTGAAGCGAGTGGAATTCCTTTCGACAGCCGCTATCTCACCTTTGGAGACTTTCTGTATGAAAGCGGGAGCATTGCAATGGAAGCTCTCTTGGAGCAAGCCCCTGATGTCACTGCCGTCTTTGCCGCTAGTGATGAAATGGCGATTGGTGCTCTTTCCACGGTCATCAAATATGGTTTAAGTGTTCCCGATGATATATCCATTATGGGTTATGACGATCTTGGAATAGCGAAAATGATTATTCCTCCGTTAACTACAGTGCGTCAACCACTGTACGATATTGGTAAGATCGCCGTGGAGAAGCTTATTCAGATGATTGAAACAGGCGAGACTGTGGATAGCAAAATTGTCGATCACTTAATCGTGGAAAGACAAACGGTAAGATCACTTACCTGAGTCTTTTTACCCCTTTTACGTAAACGTTTACTCTCTATTGGTAATGCATATCAGCCGCCTAAAAGTAGCAGAATATCAATTAGTTTTCATTACGTACATGTTTAATCTCTTACATGTTCATAATACCAACAAATTATTAGGAGGATTTAATCATGAAAAAAACAATCAAACCCGTAGTGGTTAGCGTACTGGCTATGTCCGTACTTAGTGCCTGTGGTAGCAATGCGGCTGACAACAACGCAAATAGTGGTGGAAATGCCTCCTCCGGTGAAAAGGTAAAAGTCGAGTTTTTCCAAAATAAAACCGAAGCCAAAGCCACCTTCGACAAGCTGGTTGCGAAATTCAATGAAGCCAATCCAAATATTGTTGTCACACAGGTTAACCCGCCGGATGCTGAAACCGTATTGAAAACTCGTGCAGCGAAAAAAGATATTCCTGACGTGGTAGGGATCGGAGCAACTGACACCTACAAGACGTTATCTGGCAGCGGTCTTTTTGAAGATTTCACAGGCGATCCACTCGCTGAGAATATCCAGCCAGCATATCTTCAAATGTTAAAAGACCTGACGGGTTCGGACGAACTGAATGGTCTTCCATTCTCTTCGAACGCAAGTGGTGTCATTTACAATAAAGCGATGTTCGCTGAAGCCGGTGTTACTGTTCCAACTACTTGGGATGAGTTCATGGCTGTCGCTCAAAAATTCAAGGACAGCGGTAAAAATGCTTTTTACTTGACACTGAAGGATTCATGGACAACACTTACGCCGTTCAACTCCCTCTCCACGATCATTAAAGGAAATGATTTCTTCAAGGAGCGTGCGGCAGGCACTGTAACCTTCGCAGACAGCTTTAACGAGGTTGCTGAAAAGCTGCTTAAACTGACGGAATACGGACAAAAAGATATTTTTGGTAAAGGTTACAATGACGGAAACACAGCATTCGCTAAAGGTGAATCCGCAATGTACCTACAAGGCGTATGGGCAATCCCAGAAATCGTGAAAGCCAATCCATCCATTGAACTTGGCGTATTCCCATTCCCAGCGACAAATGATGCTGCCGCTAACAAGGTCATTTCTGGCGTAGATACGTTGCTGACTATTTCCAAAAACACTAAACATAAAGAAGAAGCAAAGAAATTCGTAGACTTCCTGCTTCAACCTGAGAATGTTAGCCTATACATCAATGAGCAAAAAGCATTCCCAGCTGTTCAGGGTGTAACACAAGATGATCCAACGATGGATGGCTTCAAAGAAGCGTTTACCGCAGGCAACTTAGCTGACTTTGCTGACCACTACATCCCAAGTGCAATGAAAGTGGATACCATCAACCAATCCTTCTTGCAAAAGAAAGATATTAAAGCTTATCTAGAACAGCTTGATAAAGAATGGGATAAAGTAGCTAACCGGAAATAACCAGATCAGACAAACATGAACCGCGAAAGAGAACGGGGCTACCCCTCTTCTCTTTCGCTTTTACAATGAGGAGGATTACACGATGGCCAAACGCCGAGTCGCCTTTTATCTGATGACTATACCGGCATTACTTCTTTTCTTTGCCTTCCATACCTTTCCTGCAATCCAGGGTATATATTATTCGTTCACAAACTGGGACGGCTTTAGTGAAAGCTTTGATTACGTAGGATTTAAGAACTTTATTAACATTTTTCAAGACGAAAATGTGTTGAATTCATATGTGTTCACTTTTAAATATGCCATTCTAACCACTATTCTTATCAACATCATCAGCTTGTTGATTGCGCTTGGACTTAATGCCAAAATTAAAGCCAAAAACTTTTTCCGTGGCGTATATTTCTTGCCGAATATCCTCAGCGTATTGATTGTTGGTTTTATTTTTAACTACTTGTTCGCTAATGTATTCCCTATTTGGGGTGCGAAACTCGGCAGCGAATTCTTATCACAGAACATTCTCGGTAACTCAGACTGGGCTTGGATCGGTATCGTCATTGTTGCCGTTTGGCAAGGGATTGCTTATAACACGATTCTCTATTTGGCGGGTCTTCAAACCATTCCTCATGATCTTTACGAAGCTTCTAATCTGGACGGGGCTAGCCGCTAT
>DOJM01000550.1:0-710 GCA_003529225.1 Paenibacillus sp. | reverse complement strand
TGATCAAAAAACCAACCAATTGGCCTGTAACGATTCTTATCGCCCTAGGCTCACTACTGATCCTGTTTCCGCTGTACATGACCATTGCCATTGCTCTCAAGAATCCCGAGGAAATGGCTCAATCTATCTTTTCGCTGCCTACTGGCCTGCATTTTGAGAATTTCGCCAATGCGATTAAGGCAACGAACTTCTTCAATGCATTAAGAAATAGTACCGTGATTACTATTACATCAGTTGTGTTCATATTGCTTACCAACTCCATGGTAGCCTATGCTATTGCACGTAATATGAAGCGAAGATTTTTCAAAGTGCTTTACTTCTATTTTATCAGTGCCATGTTTATCCCTTTCCAGATTATTATGCTGCCTGTGGTCAAAGTGACTACGGACCTGCACATGAACAACATTGTAGGGATTATTATTCTATACGTTGTTTATGGTCTGGCCTTTAACGTGTTTGTATACACCGGTTATATCCGATCCATTCCGTACGAACTGGAAGAAGCGGCTACAGTAGACGGTGCATCGACATTCGGAACATTCTGGAAGATTATTTTTCCACTCCTTGCTCCTGTCAGTGCAACGATCGGTATCCTGTCTTGTCTATCCACCTGGAATGACTTTATGTTACCGCTGATTCTACTCGGCGATCAGGATTCCTACACACTTCCGCTTGTACAATATGTCTTCCAGGGACAGTTCAGCACAGAT
>DOJM01000262.1:3882-4186 GCA_003529225.1 Paenibacillus sp. | reverse complement strand
CTCCCGCAACTGGAACTGCCTGCCAGCCCAGATTTACTGTCATCGTAGATGGATCATAAGCTGCTGTAAGTCCACTGACGTTCTTAGCTGGTTCAGGTGTTTCTGTAGGTGCAGGAGCGATTTCACTATCTAGCTGTGGGAAGGACTTCTTAGGAACATCCCTTAACGCTTCCTCCATCACCTTACCCCAGAATGCTGCGGCAAGCCCACTGCTATTCTTAAGCAGATGTTTCTTGCCTGGCTTGTCATAACCCATCCACACCGCTGCTGTCCATTCTGGTGTGTAACCTACGAACCATACGTG
>DOJM01000262.1:2923-3810 GCA_003529225.1 Paenibacillus sp. | reverse complement strand
CCGGCCACAGGACGATCAATCCTTGCTTTTCTACCCGTACCACTCTCTACAACCCTTTGCATCATCTCAGTCATTTGATAAGCCGTCTCCTGACTCATAACACGGTCAGGCGTTATATTGGCTTTGAAGACGGTCTCTCCACTGCTATCCGAGATCGATTTAATGGAATAGGATTCTCGTAGTTCACCGCCATTTGCAAAAGCACTGTAGGCTTGCGCCATTTCCAGTGTATTCGTTCCTTTGCTCATACCTCCGAGAGCCAGTGAGAGGTTCTTGTCTTCATCTTCCAGACCAATCCCTAATTTCTTGGCGAATTTAAATCCGGTATTCACTCCAATTTCATTAAGCAACCAGACGGAAGGAATATTCTCTGATTTCTGTATAGCATCACTCATACTAATACTCTTGGAATATCCGTGAAGGTTAGTTGGGCAATAGTTAGAAAAACACTGCTTCTCGTTACTAGCGTAGAATACATGTCGTACTTTCCAGTTTCCAGTGCTGGTGCATAAGCAACGATTGGTTTAAAGGCTGAACCTGGAGAACGTCTGCTACCAGTTACACGGCTATAGCCTTTTTTCTCATAATTCCGTCCACCAAGTAGTGCGACAATGCCGCCATTCTCCTGATTGACGATGGTCATAGAACCTTGTACCAGTTCATCGTCTACACTTTTCTCGAAATTATCACTGTCTGCAAAAGCATCCTCTACGGTTTCTTGTGCATGTTTATCCATCGTTGTGTAGATCTTATAACCGCCAATATTCAGATCATCCTCGGATAACCCAAACTTTTCTTCCGCCTCATCCACTGCAAAATCAATAAAAGCTTGATAACGCTGTTTCTTTTCAGGTGGCTTATAATTATAATTCACAGCTTTCGCTTCG
>DOJM01000262.1:536-2882 GCA_003529225.1 Paenibacillus sp. | reverse complement strand
ACTGCGCGACGTTCCTTTGAAAGATCCGGATTACGCAAAGGATTGTAACGAGACGGTCCCTTTGGCATCGCAGCCAATGTCGCCATTTCCCAAACCTTAAGATCATTCAGATCGCTCTTACCGAAATATCTAACGGATGCTGCTTTAATTCCGTAGATTGTACCCCCAAAATTAATTCGGTTCAGGTACATGGTAATAATTTCTTCTTTAGATTTCTGATTCTCTAGAGCTACGGCAATAGACACCTCTGTTGCTTTACGGAAAAACGTCTTGTCCCGTGTCAGGAAGATATTTTTGGCGANNATGGTACTCCCCCCCTCTACCATACTGCGTGCGGCAATATCCTTTACTGCTGCCCGGCCAATCGACCATAAATCCACACCAGAATGTTCGAAGAATCGCTTATCCTCTGTGGCTACAAAAGCATTAACCAATAAAGGTGGAATTTCCTCATACTCTACTGGATCGCTCTTCTCAAGGGATAATTCGCCGATTAAATTAGCATTGCGGTCATATACTTTCGTAGTTTCATTAACGGTCAGCTTATCTTGGTTCTCTAGGAGAAGTTTTTGCCCATTCAGCATAATGAACAGATAACCGCCGAGTGCACAGAAAATGGCCAATGCTGTTGCAAAGAATAAGCTCCACAGTACACGCTTCTTCGTCAAAAATTTCTTTTTCTTCTTACTTTTTGGTTTTGATTTTGAATTAGAATTGGAACTGGACGATCCTCTATTTCTATTGTTATTCGTCCTTGATGTATCGTCTCTAGACATGATGCCTCCTGACTCCCTTCCTTGAATAAATCATGTATGGACTTCTCTGAATGAAAAGAACAACCTTCTCAGGTTGCTCTCTCACACTCTATTCAAACGATTTATAAACAAGAAAGGTTTCACTTCAAATTTGTAAATGTTATTCTTCGTTACTATTGTCTTGCATGAGTGACACACTGCGCTGTGGTGTAAATGTGGAAATTGCGTGCTTATACACCATTTGCTGGCGCCCATCACTATCAATAACGATTGTAAAATTGTCAAATGCTTTAATAATTCCCCGGATTTGGAAACCGTTGGTCAAATATACTGTAGCAGGGATATTTTCTTTGCGTAGTTGGTTCAAGAATGTATCTTGGATGTTAATGGACTTGTTCATGTGACGTACCCCCAATGGTTCAATTATATTGTTCAGAAGTATATTCAAGACCTGAGAGAAACTTTCCTGCTATTATAGCACGTATTTTCGAGAAATTTCCAGAAAAGTTTTGCTCACCTTCGACATCGATCCACTCGATTTCCTTCATGTGGCGAAACCATGACAACTGTCTTTTGGCGAATCGGCGAGTATCGCGTTTGAGCAGTATCACAGCTTCCTCAAGCGTCAGTTCTCCAGCTAGGTAAGCGGCAATTTCCTTGTAGCCCAGCCCCTGCATGGACACAAGGCTTCTGCTGTAGCCGTTTTCCAGCAGTCCCTTCACCTCAGCAACAAGACCATCCGCAAGCATGCTATCAATTCGGTCCTCAATACGTTTATATAGTATTTTCCGGTCCATTGTCAAACCGATAAGACATAAGTCATAGGGCGACTCCTTCTTTTGAGCAGCATGAGAAGCGGAAAGTGTGGTATTTGTCTGGTGATGAATTTCCAGTGCCCGTATAATTCTACGGCGGTCATTCGGATGCAATTTCGCTGCACTGACCGGATCAACGGCTTCAAGTCTGGCATGCAGTGCAAGCGCTCCATGTTCTTCTGCAAATTGATCCTGTTCTTTACGGAAAGCTTCGTCAGCCACAGCTTCAGAGAATTGAAAACCGTAACATAAGGACTCAATATAGAGACCCGTTCCCCCAACAATAAATGGAAGTTTCCCACGACTGCTTATCTCTTCAATAAGTCTGCTACCTTGTTCCTGAAATTCAGCAGCAGAATATGGGTCCTGCGGATCATGAATATCGATTAGGTGGTGAGGAATTCCCATCATCTCAGTTGGAGTAATCTTAGCTGTACCAATATCCATACCACGATAAACCTGCATCGAATCGCCAGAAATAATCTCTGCGTTATATGCAGCCGCAAGCTCCAAACTTAACCTGGTTTTACCTACAGCTGTTGGTCCTAGTAAGACTAGAACGTTATGTCTCTCTTTAGTTGTCAATGTGTATCACCCCGTACGATGTTTTGGAGTTGCTCCGGAGCAGCTCTGTAAAGCCAAGACGTTCGAATTCCCCGCTTAAAGCCTTCTCTTTCAAAAGAACAGTTTTACGAGCAACTCTCATTGCCTCAGCTACACTCTCTGGTGATAACGCTGCACGATTAGCAAACTGGCGCAACGGGGAAATCGAAGCA
>DOJM01000262.1:0-510 GCA_003529225.1 Paenibacillus sp. | reverse complement strand
AATCTATACTTCGATCCGGTTGAGCACGTAAGAAGTCCAAATGTTCACTATGCACGACATTAATTCTACGCAAAGCCTCATTCACCATTACTTGCCCAGAGGTATAGTGCCGCATCCCTTCATAGAGCAGTGCGTACAGCGGTAATGAGCTCTCCAGTGCGGTAACCACCGAGGACTCACCACCATTCACAGCAAACAGCAAGGAATCAGCACCTAGACCCGCTGTACAATCTAGTACGCTATCTCCGGGAAGCATACGTGCTGCAACAAGCATCGGCTCTATATCACCCTTCAGAATCCGTTTCGCGCGAACGAAACCCATGCTTGGGTGAAACTCCATAGGCTCCATCCCTAATCGGTGTAAACGAACGGCTTCTTGAGAAAGAATTAGTATATCCTCATCTCCGTAGTGTTCCACCATCTTGGGTATGGAGAATTTCTCGCGTGGAGCGTATTTACAGCCCGTTCTCTCTGCGAGACTCTGAGCTCGCTCTACAATATCCATTATCG
>DOJM01000261.1 GCA_003529225.1 Paenibacillus sp. | reverse complement strand
GAAACGGCAGAAATGCCGTTTCTTTGTTTTATTTTATGAGTTTTTACAATCCGTAGAGTCAATTCACTTCAGAAGCACTTTTGAATTCACTAGGTGTTAAGCCTGTAATGAGTTTAAATACTTACTGAAATAATATTGATTGTTATAGCAAACCATATCTGCGATATCTTTAAACTAGAGGTGGCATGGCATTGCGGGCAAGATTACGGAATGGAGCTGAGGTTCTAATCTTTTTGATGGGCATCCGTATATGGTGGATACTACCATTGATTATTCTCACGCAATCTTCCAAATCGATAAAATTGCGGCCCGCAGCCGCCGCAATGGCGTGAGGGAAGTGTAAGAGGATTGCCTGCAAGAAACGGGTACACAGTGAATATGTCGTGGAGTAATGGCCAGTTAGCTGAGGTTACAATTGGGTCTGACAATGGTGGACTGTGCAGAGTGCAGTCAACGATTCCGTTGACAACAGAAGCACTTGATTCTATATTATGCACAACACGAAATGGCTTTTATAGTTATGAATTTAGCATTCCAGTACGTGAAAATATATATTTGAAGGCTATGATTTAACGTGGTCTTCTAGGAGGTTTTTTAGTGAACATCAGAGCATTGTGTGAAGGGATAAAGCTTGATCCAGCTGCTAGACAGCAGGTTTATGAGTTTCAGATGAAAGAGGATGAATATGTTGTTTATAAACAACATTTTTATTCTGACAGATTTTCTTTTTTTGAATCTGTGAAATCATCAGAGGGCTATCGGAAGCTACTATTATATTTATTTGTGAGATTAGCAGTAGATGCTTATGAAGAGTATCGTATTCGTAACATTGAGGATGAGATTTATTATGATACATTCTCAGATATTCAGATCTGGTGTATGCAATGTCTGCGTGATTACGGTGAATATGGTATTGAAGAATATAACTGGCTGCAAGAGCATGTTCAACTTCGTTTGTTTCGTTTGGGAAGAATGCAATTTCAACCTTTTGCGATGGACAGGGATTTAGTCGTGGATGGTTGTAAAGTCTTTACCAATCAGATCGTGCTTAATGTGCACATTCCATCGGGAGAGCCTTTATCCGTTCAAAGTGTGGAGGAATCCTTTCAGTTAGCCAGAGCTTTTTTTAGAGGTATAACTCCAGTGTTTATTTGTCATTCATGGCTGCTTGATCCGGAACTATGTGAGGTATTGAACCCAGAATCGAACATTATTCAGTTTCAAAGCCAGTTCAACATTTATGAAGTCGACAAAAGTTCCAAGGAAGCAGAAGAAAGAATATTTAATAAACTAAGTGTGAACCCTCATGAGTACGAAGAGAACACGCAACTGCAACGGAGTGCAAAGGCCTTTTTAATTACAGGAGGTAAGTTAGGTAGTGGTTACGGAATCAAAGTACATAAGTAAGGCTGAAATCTTGGCATATTACGGATAGTGAAGACGTACACTGCAAATGAAGTGATGCGTTAACCTGACTCTGGCTGTAATAGCTGGTTCTAAGGATAGCGTCTTATTTTATCCAAAAACGAAACCGGTTTCAAATGTGCGAGCGCGCCGTGCAATGAAATCAATAAGATCAAAGAGGTGATTCCATTGGGCTGACTCTGGGCAGATATCGTCTTAAGCATTTCTGTGTCCTATAATTTTTTCATTTATTAGGAGGAGACGACGATGTTGAGAAAAGGAAAAATGCTAAGTCTATTTCTGCTGTTCACACTTATGATTGCTCTAGTGCCTACTGGTAATTCAAGTGCAGCCTCGAACTGGAATCTGGTATGGAGCGATGAATTTGACGGGAATTCTCTGAATACTAATAATTGGTCGGCTGAAATCGGCACGGGTATCGACGGTTGGGGAAACCATGAGCTTCAGTATTATACCAGTCGTCCACAGAACCTGCAGGTAACAGGTGGCAATCTAGCAATAACAGCGCAAAAAGAAGCGTATGGAGGAATGAATTATACCTCTGCACGGATCAAAACACAGGGACTTAAAAGTTTTACCTATGGAAAAATCGAAGCTAGAATCAAGCTGCCTTCAGGCCAAGGACTCTGGCCGGCGTTTTGGATGCTGGGATCGAATATTGATTCGGTGGGTTGGCCGAATTCTGGGGAAACGGACATTATGGAGCATGTGAACAATAATGCTTCTGTTAATGGGACGGTACACTGGAATGCCAATGGGCATGCTAGTTATGGTCAGTATTCCGGTAATCTTGATTTCTCTCAGTACCATGTGTACAGCGTGGAATGGGATACGAATTATATTAAATGGTTTGTTGATGGCAACCAATATAATGCTTTTTATATCGAGAACGGAACTGGAAATACGGAGGAATTCCAGAAACCTTTCTTCATTCTGCTAAACCTTGCAGTGGGTGGGGATTGGCCTGGAGGACCAAACGGTTCAACTGCTTTCCCTGCACAAATGCTGGTTGATTACGTACGTGTGTATCAGACTACGCCTAACTCAAGCATCGTGAGTGGCGGGGTTTATACTTTGGCTGATAAGGCTAGTGGTAAGGTTCTCGACGTTATAGATGTATCTACAGCAAACGGGGCAAAGATGCAGCAATGGACCAATTACACAGCTAATAATCAGAAATTCAAAGTGGAAAGTACGGGAGACGGCTACTATAAGCTGACAGCAGTGCATAGTGGAAAAGTGTTGGATGTGCCGAACTCATCAACCGTCAGTGGTGTACAGTTGCAGCAGTGGGATGACAATGGTACCAACGCTCAGCGGTGGAGCATTGTAGATGTAGGGGGTGGATACTACAAACTAATTTCTAAAGTGAGTGGATTAGCCATGGATGTAAACGGAGCCTCAACGGCAGATGGTGCAGCGGTTCAGCAGTGGACGGATAATGGAAGCGATGCTCAGAAATGGTTTTTTACTAAAGTGAACTAAAAGGATTTATTATACGATCATGTAAGAAAAACGGGAAACCCAATTCACTGGATGGCCTTGGGTTTCTCGAGAGCCTGAGCCCCTATTCAATAGGGGCTGCCTTTTAGCGTTTAATGCGTCGTTGGTTTTGTATTCTTGTGTTGATTACAATGCCTTTTCTCCTTCTTATCGTTCTAATTAATTTCAATTGGAACAGTGAAAGGGGTGAGATTCTTGTGCGAACAATTTTAATTCTACGTCTATAAATGATTTGTCTATTGGTTTTTTGTGTAAAACGCCGCTTAACATAACTGACTTTCCGTCTTCTTCGTTTTAATTTGGCTTTAAAAGTTCTCCAAGGGGTTAAATTTAGGAACTTGCGATACAGCGCAAACCCTGAGGAATCTTTATTCCAGCATTTCTCATCCCCGGCAAAATGGACAATTTTATTATTATAGTCATGATCTGGGATGGCCATGTTAAATGAATTAAAACGGATATCGAGTGGGAGGTAATTCGCTCCAAAAACTGCATTTAGAACATCCTGATCCGGCATAGTGACATCCGGGAAAGTGCGCAAAAAGTTTAGCACCTCTTGGTACCAGTTCGTATTCTGGCGGATATTATTCAAAGCAAATACGATCACTCCGGAATTAAAATAAACCTCAGGATTTAGCCCCTTGGCGCTTACAATAGGTGCCACATCCATAATGCCCTGATCCCAAATTGCCCCTAAATATTTATCATTCAGCTCAACTTGCCACAGCTCCGCAATATCTATGTTTACCAATACATCACAATCCAGATAAATAATTTTGTCAGCAGGAATTAACGCGGGAAGCAGCAAACGGTAAATACTTGCATGTGTCCACATATCGATAGAATTAATATTGGCAAGAACCTGNNAAATTGATGCTAAAACGACACCGGCATGCTCTACATATTTTCCATCCTTATCTTGAAAGGCCAAGGCAATTTCGATCATTTGATTTATCCTCTCTCTACATTAGTGTACGAATGTACCACAGTATACGTTTGCCCTGGCAAGAGGATTAAGGCATTACACCTACGATATTCACCCAATTTAATTTTGCATATGAAAAAACCAAGCTCTGCAGATCACAGGCTTGGTTGTAATTTCTTATTTTCGCAGCTTAATGCGATCTATGTGATGATTGTTATTTTTAAATAGAATAAGATCTGCACGATTTCTGGTAGGCAAAATATTGTGTATCAAATTTTCAAAATTGATTTCTTTCCATATTCTTTTCGAGATCTCGATAGATTCTTCTAGTGATAACTGTGCATATTTTTTAAAATAAGATTGCTTATCTTGGAAGGCGGTATCTCTAAGCTTAATAAAACGATCAATATACCATTTCTCTATATTATTCACATCAGCATCCACATAAATTGAAAAATCAAAGAAATCAGATACAAAATAGTTTGGCACACTTTGATTAATCGTCAAACTAGTCTGAAGAACATTTAATCCTTCAACAATTAGGATGTCCGGGTTCTCGATTGTAATATATTCATTTGGCACAATATCATAAGTTAGATGCGAGTATACAGGGCTTTGAACACTCGGAACACCAGACTTCACTTTAGTTAAAAATGAAATTAAACTACGTGTGTCGTAGCTTTCAGGAAATCCTTTTTTCTTCATGATTCCACGCTTTTCCAGCTCAGCATTGGGATGTAAGAACCCGTCAGTCGTAACTAAATCTACTTTTGGATGAGAAGGTAATTGAGAGAGGAGTTTCTGAAGAAGTCTAGCGGTTGTACTCTTGCCAACAGCGACACTTCCGGCGATGCCTATGATAAATGGACCTTTTTTAAGATCGTTATTAAGAAAGTGATTGATAGAGTCTTTAAATGTATGAGAGGCTTGAAGCTGCAAATGTATCAATTGGGACAGAGGAAGATAGACCTCATTTACATCCTCAATCGAAATTTTATCGTTAATACTTTGGATATCGGTAAGCTCTTCTTCTGATAATTGGATAGCAGTGAAATCGCTTAGCTTCTTCCAATCCTCACGTAAATAAAGTGTATATGCTGAATTATTTACCATTATAGTTTCCACATCCCCGAATTTTTAAAAGATTCGCTTGCACATAGGTATTATAACCGTTCATTCAACTTGATTCCATTCATTGCAATCGACATTAGTATGGACATTATGGAGAATTCATTTCAATAAATAGAAAAATAAATTAAAATATAGTGAACGAGGAAGAATGGAGTGGAACCATGGGAGTTTTTCGAAGAGTTGAAATATTAACGGATTACACGCGCAAGGGTACGTTCCTAGAAGAGTCTGAGCCCAGGAAAATCGTGATAAGTATTTATTATCCGGATACGGATGATATGCTCGATAACAACGAATCTGAAATAAAATATATGGAGCTTTTCCGCCCTTGTGAACAACAAGCAAGAGCAATTCTACAAGATATAGGTATGAATATGGATCTCATAGATGGATTATCTACCTCAATCAGCGAGGGACCATTGCAACAAAAATCCAAACGATCCTTTCCTGTTATTATCTACTCTCCTGCACTAGGCTTAGATAGAGATATGTACATTTACAATATAAAAGCGCTGGTAAAACAAGAATTCATAGTAGTAACCGTCAGTGCTGCTTATGAAGCCATGTTTACAGTTTGTCCAAGTGGAGAATTTATGAATCAATCAGAGGTCATGAGGAGAATACAGGCTACAGATTATAGCGAATTACTTCACTTAATTTCTATTCGGAAAAAAGATATACAGTATGTTTTGAATTACCTCTATGATCTGAACGCTAAGGATAAGGATATGATGGGAAGTTTTGATATGGATAAGGTCGGCATTATTGGACATTCAATCGGAGGTGCTACTGCATTAGATTTAACTATGGAAGATGATAGAATTAAGGCCGCAGTTTTATTAGATGCAAGTATGCATTTATATATTGAGAATGAAGTGAACAAGAACTCGGTACCCCTACTTGTATTAAGGCAAAATGCTTCTGCTTTAGAATCCTTAAGCATTATTTTACAGGAGAAAATAGCAAATGATTTCATCAAAGGGCAAGAGAAGCTTTTTCGGAATTGGAAAGGATATAAATGTTTTTTGAAAATTCGAGGTGCTACGCATATGTCTTTTAGTGATATGCCTCTTTTTGAGGAGGACGAAGCTTTAAATCATAGAACTTGTGGGATTCATAATCAGATAAATGAACTTGTCGCTAAGTTTTTTCAAGAGCATCTATTAGATCAGGGGGATGCTTATTCTACATTCATTAGCCATAACCAAAGTGATTTCTGTGTGATCAATGGCAGTGGAGATGAATTTCTGTGAACTAGCATACAGGATTTCAAGGGATGTTCGTGTGGGTAAGAAGCTCTGAGGTCTCTTTTGAAAAATAAGCAAAACGGCCGAGGGCCGTTTTTTTTTTATCCTTTGATCCCAAAAGCAATCCAACGCCCATCGACATCTTCAATAACAAATTCCTTGTTATTATAGTCGGTGTTTGCTAATGGTCGGACAATGTTAACACCAGCCGCTTTGAATTCTTTCTCCAACTGCTCTTGCAGTTTCGTAATAAAATAGGCATCGTAACCATAGCCATACAATTCTCGATTAGGAATAACCCTTTGTCCTTGGGATTGTGTAAGGATAATTTCTGTATCATCACGATAGAGACAGATATGCGGTTCCTCTGTATCTAAATAGGGAACAACTTGAAAGCCTAAGTACTGATTGTAATAAGCAGCGGTTCGCTCAATATTCAGGGTAGGAAAGATACTATGTGATTGTAAAAGCTTTTTATTCACTTTTGAGTTCATCCTTTCTAAGAAAATAGATATCCATATATTACCTTGCGACGAAGATTTCAACAATACGTGGAGTCATTATTCCGGAGGAGACATTCATGGTTGACACCATAGATATTCNNATATTCTATAATAATATACATGCATGAGCATACATTAATTATTCTCTGCTAAAACATGGTTCAATGTTCATAATAAAATTAGTTTTATATAAAGAGGAGAGATATCATGAAGAACCTGTTCACCCCGTATGAAATGAAGGATTTGAAATTGAAGAACCGCGTGGTTATGCCTCCAATGTGTCAGTATTCAGTGACTAACAA
>DOJM01000015.1:3732-7030 GCA_003529225.1 Paenibacillus sp. | reverse complement strand
ATTCCTTCCTCGATCAGCCTGCTTCCTACTCCTTGCTTTTGATAATTTGGTCTTACTGCTATTGGAGCTAGGACAATTACTGTATATTGTTTATCTTGATCTTCTACTGTTGCTTTACTCAATAAAATATGACCTACTATTTCATTCTCCATCTCTGCAACTATAGACAATTCCAGTATAAATTCTTCGGATAATCTAATTCGTTCTATCAATTTCGATTCATCTTCTCGATTACCGAACGCTAAGTAATTCAATTTATATACTTCTTCGAAATCCTTATTTGTTTCTGTTCTCATTATCATGAATATTCTCCATTCATATTTATTAGGTATTACATGTGTTGCATTAATTTCACCTAACGTTCTTGTATTCGCGAACCCTCACTGGCTTAAGGGGCGCCAGCCCCGGGTCCGACGGACTTAGCCAGTGCAGGGTTGTCTGCTGATTCCGCTTCCTCGAAAAACCTCTGCTGACCAAAGGGCCGTTAGGCCCGCCGCGCGAATACGGTGTTATGTGCAGNNTCCATAATGATTTGGTTGTAATAGGTTTTGAAACCTAATTTTCTGTACATATGTATCGCTTCACTGCATGATCTCAACGTAACCAATCTTACGCCTTTTTCTCGTAAACCACATATAGCAGCAACACTTACTGCCGTGCCAATTCCACGCTTTCGGTATTCAGATAATGTTGATACAAATTCTATTGAACCATTACTTCCATTTTGAATTGTTGCTGAAGTTGCTACTGGAACTCCTTCAAAGCATGCCAAATAAAAATCAAGGCTATTTGCGGTTAACCAAGAGTAGTATTTATCGGTGTTTAACAGATCCCAGCCATGTAAAGCCTTGTTAACAATGTGGACCCAATCCTTAAATTCTTCCAACAATTGCACTTTAATAACTTTAATATTTGAGTCTGGATTGTTTAGTACATTATCTAAACTTAATGCCATTCCAGGTTCATCATCACCAAGGCATACAAAACCTTTCGCTAGTAAAATTTCTTTTAAGCTGTCAGGAGTTGATTCTGGATTAATGACCCACCACGCTGGGACTACTCCTTCTTCTATGCCTTTTATAATCTTATCAAGGGTATCCTCAATATCCTCATTATGTAACGATGCTTTATAAATAATAGCCGGACCTGAACATGAGGTTTTGGGAATTATCCATTCAACATCTCCTTTATGACAAATAATTTCATGATTTAGCGAAAAACTCCGAAAATAAATTTCCATTCCTTCTACGATAGAGCTAACAATGAATTTTTTCATCTTAAACTCCCCTAATTAGGTTTACATTATTTTATTGATCTAGGGTAATTGCACATAACGTTTGGCATTCCTGACGTTCAAGCAGCTTAAGTGACCGAAGGGAACGGGTCGTCAGACTTAGATGTTGAATGTATCGCCTGCTTTTACTTCTCTGATATCCCTCTTGGCGATCAAGGGCGAATGCCCGCAGTAGGAATGTGTTGTTATGAGATGTCCCCGCCTTCAGCGAATCACTCTCAAGTTCTAATTCTGTAATTTCTTTGTTAAGTAGAGAACAATATCATGATCTATTACAACAGTTTCCCCATATTCAACATAATGCTGTCCATTATATATCCCTTTACCATCTGGGACATAACCACGCTTTACATACAGCACTTGAGCATTACCATAATCAGAAAACACTCCTACTCCGATTCCAGCAACTGATGATCTTTCGCTTATTATTTCTTCGGCGCGATCCATCAATTTAGAGCCAATACCTAATCTTCTATACTTTAATAAAACGTTAAAGTCATTAACTTCTGGTATATTTTTCTCCCTAAATGCAGGATAATACGATTTCCAAATTACATTTACATACCCAACAAATTGTCCATTTACTTCGGCAATCACTGTCACTCTTTCCCCGTTATTCTGTTCAATAATATATCTCTCATAAAGAGAAATAGGTTTGTCCCAACCTTGTTCTTTAAAAGCATCCGAAATAATTTTTGGATCATTTTCAGTTACTTGTCGAATTGATATGTTCATAATTGATCTCACTTTCTTTATCATGAATTTCTTGTTTAACGGGGATTTCTCATAACGTAATATTCACGAAGTTCGTAAAAATATGAAATACAATTGATTAAACGAACACATCGTGTTTAAACAACCTTTTTAAAGCTTATTTTTATTATACTATTAAATGGAAAAATATGACGACTACTAACTATAGTTACAAACAAAAAACTCATGCCCACAGCAGAAGTTCCTATACTAATTGATTCACACGAACATCCCATCAATGACAGGTACGTGTGGGTCAATAATTAGCTGCACCCAATAGATAAGAAGACAGGTTTATTCTCTGCTTAGCTTTATCAAAAGCTTTTTCCGACGAATTCCACATTTCTTAAGCTATGCTGCTATAGTAAGTTCTTCCATGTAAAAAAATTAACCAAAATAGAAGTTAAGCCCAAAGGTTGCCACTGCAACCTTTGAGCTTAGACATCTTCATTTCTATCGGAGGCACCTTAGTCTACGGAGAACAGATTAATTTACATACAAAGCGAGGAATCGTTTTTGTATTTCCTCCGGATCCACGACTTCAATCGTGGTAGAGATCATCCAATAATGTCCGAACGGATCCTTCACACTTCCCGATCGGTCACCGTAGAATTGATCCGCCATAGGATTAACGCTTGTAGCTCCAGCCGCAATCGCCTGATGGAACAACTTATCCGCATCGTCCACCTTCAGATGGATACCAACTGTCGTATTACCAATAGTTTCCGGCCCTAAAATGTCGAATTCCGGATATTCACCAGCAATTGAAATGTTGGCTCCGCCGATTGTAATCTCAGCATGAGCCACTTTGCCTTCCGGCTCCGTCAAGCGATAGTTCTCTACGGCATTGAAAGCTTTCTTATAGAACTCAATCGCCTCCGCAGTATTCTTGATCCATAGAAACGGGGTTGCTTTATTCATTAAAATCCACCTCTCTCTTTCCTGGAAGATGATAAGCCCTATGCAGTATCGCTTGATGCGCTTAAGCTGACTATTCCCGCCTCACATACTATTCTAATCGCCCCTCAAACGAGCGTATAGTAAAAAATTGACCTTTTTTAAATAATTTATTGTCCAATAATAACATAGTCTGCATTTGAATATGGCTAATTGTGGATCGCAACATGATTGTGATGCCTGCCTTGCCTTGAGAAATAATCCGTAGGACTGAGACCGGTGAAAGCTTGGAAATCTTTTATAAAATGCATCTGATCATAATAACCGCAAGCGATAGCGACATCCAACCAATTG
>DOJM01000015.1:0-3703 GCA_003529225.1 Paenibacillus sp. | reverse complement strand
GGATAAATCTCCGTTGGCTTAAACCGATTTGTCCGCTTACATCCGAGAGGGGTCTTTTATGTCGCAAACTCAAAAACTCGTTAAGTGCGAAGCTTACTGCTGGATGTCGTATCAGAGGTCTGGAGGCCAATTTTAAAAGATTTTCTTCAAGTATTCGAAACTGATCATCCACCGTTTTCAAGGGAAGCAGCGTCTCACGCAGTTCATGAGCTCTTGCTCCCCACAGTGTATCCAAGGATACACGAATATTATGTAGTTCATTCACTGGTATTTTAAGAAATGGATAGATTCCACCCGGTTTGAAATGTATTCCCAAAACCGTGGTCTCTGCGGAAGTATCAATGNNAATGAAAAACTCTGAATGCGGCCCGCAAATGACAGAGCTGTCATACGTCCGTAACAGGCCGTTAGATTCTCGATCAAACAATTTAATCTTATCCTCACATAGGTTGATCACGAGTTCAATCGAACCATTGGGAAGCGTTAGCTCCTTCGAATAAGGAGGACTATATCCTTCGAGATACCAGAAATAATCGACAAAATTTAATAATGGGGCTTGCGGAGTATAAGTGCGTAACTTCATGGCATATGCGCGACAGGAGCCATGGAAGTTAAATCCACGGAGTCGCTCCACCTTTCTTAGGAAGTACTACCTTAAGCAACCTTAAGCTCTGGTACTTATTCAAATTAGCTTTGGAAAAATTATCTAGACATCCCTAAGAAACACCAATTAACTGCCCATTCCCCTATAAAATTATAGAGCAATTATTAATTGACTCACGCGAACATCTCATCAATGACAGGTACGTGTAGGTCAATACATAGCTGTATTCAATAGATTTAGGACTAAAATTACCTATTCCTGAAACAAGAGTCCTTTACGATGTCCTCAATTGATCGATAAGAGTTTGCCTTGTTACCGCACCACAACTAACAGTACAATAATTCCGAGCCAAAACAGCCAGCTTACTGGGTGACCGAAATTTAATCCCCAGCCGACTCCGAGCCTTTTCTCGACGATTAGGTTTGGATCTTTGCGATTGAAATAAATCATACCTAATAGCCATTTATCATCATCATGGACAGGTCTGACATTGGAGCTATCGGCAGATCGCTCCAAGCGGCTTCCGCCCTGACCAGCCCAGAACGATAAGGCGAAGGCGTATAGAATGATAAGGGCTATTATGATTAGGATAATAGGGATAGCGAAATTCATGTTAAGCAGAGATATCATGTTTAGTTGCACGACGGAAAACAGGATAACTATTAAGAAGCTTGCTGTAATCATAAAATATGACCAAGTACGGCGGTAAGTTACGTCTTGTCTGATGGAACGATTAGGATCAGTGGGTTGAACCTGCTGCTTCACTCTGCGAATACTCCAATTCTCAAATATGAACAAAAGTGTTATCAACACTTGCATTATCGTAGGCATAAATACAGTACTATAAGATTTAGCTGCATAGCCGTCTACGTTCCAACTGCTGTTGTAATGGATCGGAATCTGATCAGGAATCAGATCGTAGTTGCGTAGCACAGTTACAATAGTAACAACAATAATTAAAACATGAATGAGGAACCAATTACTAGACAAGCCAATGTTTCTTTTCCGAAATCCAGTGTCCACTGCCATGATCGATGGTTCCAGAGCAATAGGCAGCATAGGTAGTAAACTTTTCATTTTGAAATGATAGCTAATGTTTATGACTAGGGAGATTACGACCATGGCGAGTGAATAAGTGACAATGATCCAACTTTGTTGCTTGGAATGTTCATCACCGTATAGTAGACAGATGATACAAACAATGAATAGGATGGTATGCAAGGTAGCACTAATCCTAGCATATGNNGTGACCCCAAAACTAATCGTCTCTCTTGTTAAATAAGGCATGCTTACCATGAGTACAATGGCAGGTACAAATACAAAGATCATTACTATAACAGGCATTACAATCATCATTCGCCTCCTCTTATACATAAGTGTGTATTCAAAACTCTATAACCCTTATAGCATAAGCGATTCATCACTATGCCTGTTTGCGTATGATTATCCTATTAACTTAGGATAGGTAATCGACTTGAACATAAATTTTATTATAATCGATTTTAGTGACTATAGGGGTGAAATTAACAATTTATCCAGTTTTTTCGCTACGCAGAGCTACTCATCTGACAACTGAATTATGGCAAGTACATCTGTTTGAAATTCTGTGTAGGTAAAGGACAGGTTTTCATTATCCCATTTTTTTTCGATGCATAGCCACGAAACGATAGACAGGATTTCGGATGAAACGTGTTTGGACCATACATTTACATTCACGCACCCTTTATCTGAAGGGATTTTTACTAAGGACAACGACCTTCATGCTAAAATCTATCAGGTGTTATAAATGCAAAAAGACCCGNNGCAGTAACTGAGATATTCATCCTCCAAATTAGGCTGTACCATTCTGGACCAAGTTCGCGAACGGTTGATCGTGAACAACCCGTACCCTGACGGCTCAACCCCGAGACATTTCACTGCAGCGAGGAAGTATTATTTTCCTTCAGACGGCTAAAAAGAACATTATACATATCATTTCCGTCATTTAGGGATCGCTTCGTCCGTGAGATAGTTGCTGATCCTGCACCCGTCTCTGCTTCGATTTCTCTGTAAGTATTATTATTATATAGCATTTTAGCTACCTGATATCTCTGAAGTATCGTTCTAATTTCATTTAATGTACATAAGTCATCAAAAAATAAATAACACTCTTCTATGTTTTCAAGCATTAAAATCATCTCAAAAAATCCATCTAGGTCTTGGCCACGTAGTTTATCTATAATCATATATCAACCTCCAATTTCATATTATCACACTTCATTTTTAAATGTTGCTCTTTAAAGATATTCTCTCTTTAATAAGCATCCATGGGATTTTTTCAAGTAATCTACAATTTTTTTAAGTTTTCTCTGGTATGGCAGGACATATAAAATTATTAAGAAGTCGCTTTAGCTGTTTTTTTACCTNNTCCAATCAGAATATTAATAACGGGAGCGGCGATACAATAGATAGCAAATGGGAAATAATCCAATGTACTAACACCTAATGTACCCATAATAAATACACCACTAACTCCCCATGGAACAAGCGCATTGACAGCTGCCCCTGCATTGGCCAAAATTGCTGAAAGATTTGTGGGATTCGAGTTAATTTTAACATGTTGGGATTTAAAAGCTTTACCAGGTAAAATAATTGACAAATAAGCTTCGCCGAGAAGGATATTTACTCCTATAGCACTTAAAGCAGTCATTAAGGTTAATTTACCTCTTGTACTTGCATATCCTAGAATTTTTGAAATAATCGTCTCAATAATTTTTAACTCCACGAGTAATCCTCCAAGCGCTAAAGCAAGAAGAATAAGTGAAACCGACCACATCATACTTTGAATACCGCCTCTAGAAAGTAGAACATCCACACTCGCCACACCTGTTTTTGAAATAAATCCATCTTGCATAATATTGGCTATTGAAGCCAGGCTAGTATACGGAGCATAGATATAACAGACACCGATTGCAGAGGGAATACTTAATAGCAGAGTAGGAATTGCAGGTACTTTTCTCCAAGCGCATAAGAACAATACCAATACAGGAATTAAGGTGATAATTGAATTAGGAAATGCAGTGCGTATTGTATTAACTAACTCATCAATATTATTTCCAG
>DOJM01000013.1:2466-9062 GCA_003529225.1 Paenibacillus sp. | reverse complement strand
CGGCAAGCAGGCGTAGGATAGGGGAGTGAATGCCTAGTTCTGGTTTACCGTAAGCCGTTTCCGAGGAGCTAAACAAGAGTGCGCTACCAATGATTTTCTTGTCGATTTCAGCGATGATCCTCACGATCGGGGCCTCGCCATGGACAGATTCAATAAGTGATTTCCGGTACGCTAGCCACAACGGCTCGGGCATGATTTCTGAATATTGGTGGTAAGCGTCCAGTATCACTTCAGCGATGGCATCACGGTCATTATTCTCAGCTTCACGGATAATAATCTTTTGTGACATAATCTCGCGATCCCCTTTCAGTTAATGTATAGTTCATACGAATGAAGTCATTATAAACAATAATTCCGAGTTATATAAGGGGTATTTTATTATTTTGATAAATGAATAGAAAAGCTCTATATGAAATAAACATAACAGTCGATTACAAAGGGATTCACTATAGCTTCTGCAGTTTCAAATTTTAAATTAATAATCATTTATGAATGAAATTTTGTAGAAATCCGATTATTTTACACGGAATTTAAGTTGACAAAAAATAGGGGGGTGCATAAGATATAAACAAAATCTATAGGAAAGCATCGTTATATTTCATTGTTTTTACATCGGAATAGTAAAATTAATATTAGTTTAGGGGGATTAGGGATGAACATTGAAAATATTGAGGCTTTTGTCTACATTAACCATTATGGAAGCTTCAATAAAGCGGCCGAAGTCCTATATATCTCTCAGCCGACAGTTACGGCACGGATTCAATCGCTCGAAAGGGAATTGGATTGCAGAGTGTTTGATCGGTTGGGTAAGCAGATTAGCCTAACGGATAAAGGTAAGCAATTTCTTCCCTATGCCCAGCAGATTCTCCCGATCTATCAGAACGGTAAATATCAGGTTCAGGCCAAGGGGCATATTCCAAATGAACTGAGGATCGGCAGTACTGTCTCGGTATCCAATTATTTAATGCCGCATCTGATGCTTCATTTGAAGCGCAGGTATCCGCATATCACGATCAAGCTGACGACAGCTTCTACGGAAGTATTGATTGATAAGCTGAAATCGAAAGAGCTAGATCTGGCTTTTATTCGTAAGGTCGTAAATCCGGCCATTCAAGCCTTTCCTTTCTGCGAAGACCCCATTTCGCTGTATGTAGAGAAGGGGCATCGCTTAGCAAAGGCACAACGTACATCGCTGGAAGATATTCGCCAGGAGACGTTAGTCTTTTTTGAATGCGGGTCTTTGGATTGGATGCGACTGCATCGAGTATTTGAAAGCATGGAACAGCCGCCGAAGATTGAATATCAGGTGGATAACCTGGAGACAGCCAAGAAGCTGGTGTTGAAAAAAGCAGGCATCTGTTTCCTTCCGGCACTTAGTGTGCAAGAGGAAGTAGCGGCGGGGACGTTAGTACGGGTGGATATTGCGGAGACGGANNCTCCTTACGTACCAGCCTGATTTCACTAAATGGGGAGAACGCTGAATTCATAGAAACTCTACTTGAACTCGGGATTGGCAAAACGGGAGATCGACTAATTGTATAGATGTATTAAAAAACTCTATTAGCGCATGGACACATGCAGTGATAAAGTTAATTGCATATAATGACGACTATTTCGATAGGAATTATAAATTTAATTTTGGAAGGATGGAGGGCTTGCGATGAGTGAGACATACAGACTGGCAGAACTGAAAGATGCGGAGAATTTGCTAGAGGTTACATATCGTGCGTATGAGCTGATTCGTGAGCTCGGGCTGCATTGGCCGGCGGCCACAGCTGACTTGGCACTTATTGAAGACAATATTGCTACGAATGAGTGTTATGTGCTTGAAGTTGATGGAACGATAGTTGCGACGATAACACTTTCAAAAGAAGAAGAGATTAAGAAGATTAGCCCACTGCCTTTTATTAAATGGTTTGCCGCTCATCCGGATTACAGTAACAGAGGGTATGGTGGAAAGCTTCTGGATTGGGTGGAAGAGCACATTATTGCTGGACAATTAGGTTCGGCTGCGGTCACGCTGGCAACTGCGAAGAAGCACCCATGGTTAGTTCAAATGTATGAACGCCGGGGGTATGAACGGTTTCTGGAACTGGATCAGCAGAATGGTGACGGCATTATGTATCTGATGAAAAAAACACTCATAGATAAACCACTAATCATTCAAAGGGGATAGAACAATGAAAAAGTCCATTTCATTAGTAATTGCATCGTTATTGACAATGGCGATAGCAGGTTGCGGAAATAACAGCACGAACAGTAGTCAGAATGGAAATGCAGCCGAAGCTTCGGCAACGGCAAATGGTTCCACAAAGGTAACTAAGATCATCGTAGGCACGGGTACTGCTTTTCCGAAGGTCTGCTTCATAGATGAGAACGGCAAGCTTACAGGCTTCGATGTGGAACTGCTCAAAGAAATCGATAAACAGCTGCCTGAATATGAATTCGAGTTTCAAACCATGGATTTCAGCAATTTACTACTGAGTCTGGAAACTAAAAAAATCGACCTGGTTGCCCATGTCATGGAGAAAAATCCGGAGCGGGAGTTGAAATATTCTTTTAACAAAGAAGCCTATGCCCACTGGAGAAACCGCATCGTAGTGGCGAAGGATAATGATTCGATCCAATCACTGGATGATCTTAAAGGAAAAAAGGTATTAGTTGGTGCGACAAGCGCACAAGCGCAAATTCTGGAGAACTACAATAAAGAGCNNTGCGATTAATATCGTGTATCAGAACGGTGCAGCGAATGATACCGTCGCACAGATTAGTACTGGGCGTGTGGACGCTACGCTGGCTGCAGATTTTGTCCTGCCGATCATTGATCCGCAGAGTCAGCTAAAAGCTACGGGCGACGAGCTGTCCTCCGCGGACATTCTCTATGTTTTCCGTAAGGATGATGCCGATTCACAAAAGCTGTCAGATGCGATTGACAGTGCGATTAAAGAGCTGAAGACGGACGGAACACTGGGTAAGCTGAGCACGGAATGGCTGGGTGCGGATGTTACAGCGGATTCGGTTAAATGATTGAGCCGGTGAGCACGGGAAGAGAGGGAATATATGGGCGCACAGTTTGATATCAGTTTTGTATTTTCGTTTTTGCCTAAGTTACTAGGGACTTTAAGCACCACGCTTCTGATTGTCGCCTGTTCTCTACTGACAGGAATTATTGTCGGCTTTCTCGTAGCTCTGCCAAGACTTTATAAAGTGCCTGTGTTAAGGACCCTCTCCGAAATCTATATTTCTTTTTTTCGGGGAACTCCAATTCTTATCCAGCTCTTCTTGTTTTATTACGGTCTGCCTGAAATCATGAAGCTGGTCCATGTGGATATGACCCGAACTCCTGTACTTGTTTTTGTGATTCTAACCTACGGTCTGCATACGGGAGCATACATGTCCGAAATGATTAGGGCTTCTGTGATGGCGGTGGATAAGGGGCAGGTGGAGGCAGCATACGCTGCAGNNAATTGCACTACTGAAAGATACGTCATTAGCTTTTACCCTCGGGGTGATGGAAATGTCAGGTAAAGCTCAGACGCTTGGCAGCTTAACACAGCATTTTATTGAAACCTATATCGCGCTTGCGCTTATTTATCTGGTCATCAGCTTTACGATTGAGAAGCTGTTGCTTGTAGCAGAACACCATCTGCTGCGGCATGAAAAGCGAAATACGCCTGAGAAAAAATTGTTTAAAATCAACAAAAGCTGGTCCTACCGACGCATTATTGCAGAATTGGGACCAGGCAAAGGAGGCACCGGAATATGAAACTGGACCCATCGTTTATATGGACTGCTCTGGTACAAATTCTGAGTGCAATTCCTACGACCTTATATATTACGGTTGTCTCTGTATTGATTGGTTTTGTGATTGGAGTGGCTGTAGCCTTGATCCGGCTATACAGAGTTCCACTGCTGCATCCGCTGGCCGTCGGTTATGTTACGTTCATCCGCGGGACACCGATGCTGACGCATCTGCTGCTTATATATTTTGGGCTTCCTGTGCTGATTGATGGTCTGGCGGCGCATTTCGGCTGGAACTTTAGGTCGGTTTCGATTCCGATGATCGGTTTTGCTTATATTTCGTTCTCGATTACTGCTGGGGCTTATATGTCCGAGGTCGTCCGTTCCGGTCTGCTCGCTGTGGATCGTGGTCAGCTAGAAGCGGCCCACTCTATCGGTATGACTACGCCCCAAGCACTAAAGCGGATTGTTTTTCCTCAAGCGCTGGCGGCAAGTCTGCCTAATCTTTCGAATTCAGTAATCGGCATGCTGCACGGATCTGCCCTTGCTTTTACTGTTTCGGTGGTGGATATCAATGCTAAGGCACAGATAGTGGCTTCAACGAACTGGAAGTTTTTTGAGGCTTATCTGGCAGCTGCGCTGATCTTCTGGGCACTAACATTTCTGATCGAACGCGTGACGTCGGTCATTGAGAAAAGGATTAATCTGTACAATCGAGGTGGAGTAGCATGATCAAGCTTGCGCAAATTTCGAAGTCATTCGGTCGGAATCAGGTATTAAACAATATAGATTTAACGGTGACGAAGGGAGAGGTTGTCGTCATTCTCGGCCCCAGTGGCTCAGGCAAAACGACTCTCTTACGCTGCGTGAATTATCTGGAGAGGCCAAGCAGCGGAGAGATCGCCATTGGCGATTTCAAAGTGAACTGCAAACATGCCCGCAAAAAGGAGATTCATCAGCTTAGGAAAAAAACGGCAATGGTATTTCAGCAGTACAATTTGTTCCGTCANNCCGCGCTGGAGAACGTGATGGAAGGGTTGTTAATTGTCAAAAAGCTTCCGAAGGACGAAGCGAGAAAGCGGAGTATTGCACTGCTTGAAAAGGTTGGTCTTGCCAGCAAGCTGGACGCCTACCCGAGTCAGCTGTCCGGGGGTCAGCAGCAGCGTGTTGGCATTGCCCGAGCCTTGGCGCTTGAGCCAGAGGTCATATTGTTCGACGAACCAACATCGGCGCTGGACCCTGAGCTAGTGGGTGAGGTGCTGGCTGTTATCCGAAAAATTGCCAAGGAAGGCATCACAATGATTGTAGTCACCCATGAAATGGGGTTTGCTCGTGATGTGGCGAATCATGTGGTTTTTATGGACGGAGGCGTCATTGTTGAAGAAGGAACGCCGACAGAGCTGTTTAATCATCCGCGCGAAGAAAGAACGAAGCAGTTCCTGAAGCGAATCACACCTGAATTTAACTATTCCATATAGGAGGAAAAACAATGGCTATTACAATCAGCGTACTCGATCAAAGTCCGATCTATCCGGGAGAAACGCCAGAGGAAGCATTCCAGCATACCATTAAGCTGGCTCAACTGTCTGAGGAGCTTGGATTTCACCGATTCTGGGTTTCCGAGCATCATGATTCTGAGCAGGTAGCCGGTTCTTCTCCAGAAGTTCTCATCTCACATCTGTTGGCCAAAACAGAGCGCATCCGCATTGGCTCTGGAGGCATCATGCTCCAGCATTACAGCCCATATAAAGTGGCGGAGAACTTCAATGTGCTGGCTACTTTGGCTCCTGGCCGAGTGGATCTCGGAGTGGGACGCGCTCCCGGTGGTCTCCCGCGCAGCACACAAGCGCTTCAGCAGGAAAGAGCCGAATCCCCTAGCTTAACGGACAAGATCATCGAGCTGGAGAAATATGTGCATAACCGGCTCGAAGAAAACCACCCGCTGGCTGGGTTGAAGGCAGGTCCCCTTCCTGGTATTCCGCCCGAGCTGTATGTGCTTGGCGCGAGTGTAGGCAGTGCAGAGATTGCTGCTGAACTTGGATTACCTTATGTATTTTCCTTATTTATTAATAGTGATAAGACAGTAGCGTTAGATGGTATTCGTGCTTACCGAAGCGGTTTTGTTTCTTCACTGGGCAGACAACCGCAAGCAATTATCGCTTTAGCACTAGTGGTGGCTGAGACCGAAGAGGAAGCGAAAGAACTGGCGGGCGCACATAAGTTGATTCGGATTCAGTTGGCAAGCGGGAAGAAGCTAACAGTTGGGACACAGGAACAGGCAGAGGAATTTGCCCGCCAGAGCAGTGAAGCCTATACGATCGAAGAGTTGGAACCAGAGATTACCAAAGGAACGAAGACCTCTGTGCGTGAACAGCTGTTGGCACTTTCAGGAGCATCCGGTGTTGAGGAGTTCATCATAACTACGAATGTGCAGCCTTTTGACAAAAGGTACCGCTCCTTTGAGCTCCTGAGCGAAGCAATCGCTGAAGTGCCGGCAGAGGCATAAGCGGGCGGATCAGGATCACACAGAAAATCGTTTAAAGGAGGGTGACTGTATATGACTAGTAAAGCTAAAGAGCTGAGTGCGGAAGCACTTGGAGAAGAATTAATCGGGATACGCCGTCATCTGCATCGGCACCCGGAACTGTCAAACGAAGAATATGAGACAACAAAATATATTATTTCCCTGCTGGAGCGGGCAGGAGTCAGGGTCGTAGATTACGGTCTGTCTACCGGAGTGATCGCAGAAATTGGGGGCAAGCAGCCCGGTCCGGTCATCGCGCTGCGCGCAGATATCGATGCCTTGCCAATCCGGGAGGAAACTGGAGCAGCTTATGCTTCGTTGTATCCCGGCA
>DOJM01000013.1:2152-2388 GCA_003529225.1 Paenibacillus sp. | reverse complement strand
GGGTCAGTTACTAGGAACGGTACGCCTGTTGTTTCAACCGGCTGAAGAGAAGGCACAAGGGGCACAACGGATCATTGCTAGCGGGGCGCTAGAAGAAGTCCGGGCAGTAATCGGGCTGCATAACAAGCCGGAACTGCCAGTCGGAACGATCGGTATTACGGCGGGCCCTTTAATGGCAGCGGCTGACGGGTTTGTGATTGAAGTTCAGGGTGGCAGTTCTCATGCTGCCGTTCCAG
>DOJM01000013.1:262-2063 GCA_003529225.1 Paenibacillus sp. | reverse complement strand
CAAAGTGCGGTGGTCAGTGTGACGCAGATTCACAGTGGAAATTCATGGAATATCATCCCCGAAAAAGCCGTGCTTGAGGGTACAATTCGTACCTTTGATGAAACGGTGCGCAGCAAAGTACTTGACCGCTTTCGGGAAGTGGCGACTGGTGTGGCAGCTGCTCTTGGAGCAAAAGCCACTGTCCGCTGGATCGAAGGGCCGCCTCCGGTCATCAACGACGCCGCCTTAGCGGCGTTAGGGGTAGAGTCGGCTGAAGCTCTTGGCTACCGAGCGGTCAAACCAGAGCTTTCACTGGCCGGAGAGGATTTTGCCTTCTATCAGCGCGTGGTACCGGGATTGTTCGTCTTTATAGGTACTGAAGGAAGCCAAGAATGGCATCATCCAGCCTTCAATCTGGATGAACAGGCACTCCCTGTGGCAGCACGTTTCCTTGCGGATGCGGCTGTACGTTCCCTTGAGTACTACAATTCCGGTGGAGGTGCAGAATTATAGCTGAACATAAGAGTTACGATGTAATTATCGTAGGCGCAGGCTCGATGGGCATGAGCGCTGGTTACAATCTTGCGAGGCGCGGAGTGAAGACGCTACTAGTGGATGCCTTCGATCCTCCACATACACAGGGCAGCCATCACGGGGAATCCCGGCTGATCCGGCATGCTTACAGCGGTGATCCCGCCTACATTGATTTAGCTTTGCGGGCAGATACACTATGGAAAGAAGCGGAACAGTTGAGCGGAACAGAACTCCTTGTCCGCTCAGGCGTCTTGAATCTCGCGGATAGCGCAGTGTATTCCTTCAACGGTCGTCTCGAAGAAGCGAAGAAACGGAAGGTGCAGGTCCATCATCTGGATGCCGAAGAGATCCGGCGGCGCTGGCCGGCACTAAACATACCGGAATCATTCGCGGCAATGTATGAACCGGATGCCGGATATTTGTACAGCGAACGCTGTATTTCCGCCTACCGTCAGCTTGCCCTTGGACATGGTGCGGAACTGTTGACGAACACTCCAGTAGTGAATGTCACCGCTCGCGAAGGCAGCGTTACGGTTCATACGACAAATGGCGATTATCACGGAGCGGCAGTTATTCTTAGTGCCGGAGCTTGGTTTGGCAAATTGGCACCTTTTGTACATTTGCCGATTAAAGCAATCCGCAAAGTTGTGGGCTGGTTTGAGAGCTCCCCTGCTTTTGCTGCTGGTAATTTCCCTGGCTTTACGTTAGGAGCAGAGGAAGGTGGCTATTACGGATTTCCCAGCATTGATGGAGCTGGCCTGAAGATCGGCCGGCATGATACAGGGCTGGAATGGAAGCTGGGTACACAGCTTGCCCCGTTCGGCAGTGAAGCCAGCGATGAGGGTGACCTCAGGAAGGTACTGGAGTCTTACATGCCCGGTGCTGCTGGTCGATTGCTAAAAGGTTCTGCATGTAAATATGAGCATACGCCTGATGAAAATTTCATTATAGACTGCCATCCGCTCCATTCCAATGTACTGATAGCTGGAGGATTTTCGGGGCATGGTTNNTTGTAGTGTTGTGGGTGAAATACTGGCTGACTTAGCGATCTTCGGAGTTACATCACATAACATCCAGCCTTTTTCGTTATCTCGTTTCGCACCACCGGATCATTCGCGAACAAGTCATATATTGGAGGGGATTTAATGAGCAGAGTTCAAATCAGTGATTATCTAAAGACGTATCATCAATTAGTAAAGTCGACCGCCGGGTTAACGGAGGAACAACTGAAATGGAAGGCAGAACCCGCCAGTTGGAGTGTGACTGAGGTACTGACTCATCTGGCTGA
>DOJM01000013.1:0-239 GCA_003529225.1 Paenibacillus sp. | reverse complement strand
GCATTCGTGATATTCTCGCTGCTACGACTGCACAGCTTCCAGTCTTCAATCAGGATGCTTGGGTCAGCGGTCAGTACGCCAACAGCGGCAATGCTTCCGACAATCTGGAGCTGTTCCGCAGCCTGCTTTACTATAACAGCCTTTTGTTTGAACGGCTTAGCGAAGAAGATTGGGAGAAAAGCGGAATTAATTTCAAGGGGGAGGCTGTGAAAATTTCCGATATCGTGCACGGCTTCACT
>DOJM01000468.1:52026-52473 GCA_003529225.1 Paenibacillus sp. | reverse complement strand
ATGTGGCGAAGAACGCCCTGTTACACCCCGGTATATCCGGTGGTGGGAACGGGGCGTTTTTTTGCGTGGAATTAATGATTAAGGGGGAACATCGAATGAATTATGAACAAGCCCACGAAGTATTTATTGAGAGGCATCTAGCAAGCAGGACTGGTGAGAGACGGGGACGATTGGAGAGAGGGCATCGCCACGCTGAAGAAATGTTTTTGCAGAATGTATGGTGGCCGCTTCGCTGGGATTTCAATGATCTACATCCGGAGTATGAGGTGCTGGATTGGCGAGGACGTTCTTATTTCGCGGATTATGCCTTTTTGCCGGGGCCAATAAAACTCTTGTTCGAGATCAAAGGGTATGCAGCGCATGTGAGGGACATGGATAGGCTGAAATATTGTAATGAGCTAAACCGTGAGACGTTTCTGTACGGAATGGGTTACCAAGTAATCTCAT
>DOJM01000468.1:51632-51908 GCA_003529225.1 Paenibacillus sp. | reverse complement strand
CAGATTATTTCGCGCTAGATCCTAAAACGGTACGATTGATGCTTATGAGATTATGCGAGAAAGGCTGGCTGAAAGCCGTAAAAAGGGAAAATGGTGTTAGAAATGTAGGTTATGAGTTAGCTCGGGATGTCCTATTTTACTGGGATTGATTAGCATGAGTTGAGGGGAGTGGTTAGGGATGAGTGTATTGTGAGAAAGAGCTGCACTTCAAAAGTAACTATGATTGTATGCCTGTTATAGGGAAAATCCCCCTATAAATAGACCGATTTTGCTCGA